>NZ_DFPI01000032.1:0-22759 GCF_002377215.1 Sphingobacterium sp. UBA3519 | reverse complement strand
AAACGTTTAGGACGCAAGTGACAAAAAATCTAATTATTCCAGCAGAACATCCTTTAAGTAAAAATTTATGTAGATTTACAACACTTAACGCATTAATATTACATGAAAAGATTTTTAGCTATATTTCTACTATTTTCCGGCAGCTTTGCCGCCTGTTCCGAATTTATAGAATATCCTTTGGAGAAAGAAAGTGTCGAACTACTGGCGCCGATGGACAGCCTTTCCACACAGGACAGTGTTGTGAGCTTTTATTGGAAAAATCACCAGGACGCAGACAAATATCGGCTTCAAATTGCACGTCCAAACTTTGATTCTATTCAAAAAGTAATAATAGACACGGTAACCACATTGGATCACCTTAATCTTACAGTAAGTCCAGGAAAATATACCTGGCGCGTGCGACCGGAAAATTCGGGCAGTGTAGGTCTTTTCAAACAACGCCAGATCACCATTTTGCCGAGCTTGAAATAAAGATGAAAAACAAGGCGATGACATATATATTGCTCTCCTTGGTCGTTGGGCTTTGGGGCTATATTATATATAAGATTTTTGCAGCCGTTTCTGATGATGATCAGGGCACTCGGCAGGCACAAAAGAACTTTGTCCAAAATGTGAGCGACCTCAGTTTTTACAATCAAAAGAAAACAACCGCTTTGCTATTAAACTATCCCGATCCCATGTTAAAAAATGTCGTTGCCGATAGCGTCCCTTCAGCACCGGTAACGCCCGCCGTAAACAACTATGTCGCGCCACCGGTTCAGTCTTATCAGCCCGAACCGCAAATCAATGTGCGCTATATCGGGTTTATCGAAAATCTAAACGACAAGAAACCTACGGCCATCGTCGCCATCATGGACAAACAATATATGATGAATGTCGGCGATGAACAGAATGGGGTTAAATTGACAGCTATTAACCAAGGGCAGATTACCATCAAAGCCCACGGTAAAAACAAAACAATATTTAAAAATGACAACTAAAAAAATTCTGTATACGATCTTCTTCTTCATGATTTCTATCATCTGTCAGGCACAGGTTAAAGAACTCGCCATCTTTCGGAGATTCACTATTTCGTCCAATGATGGGAGCAAGACAATATGCTATGCCGACAACATCAAGATCAGCCCTAATAGTGACAAAACCTACGTTTGGTACGAAAGCAATCAGCTGCACCAGACTATGGGCGGCTATTCGGGAAAACTTCTCAATGGACAGTTCACACACTATTTTCCCAACAAGAATCTTTCCGACCAGGGATTATATGTGAAAGGACTCAAACAGGGGGTATGGCGCCACTGGTATGCAAATGGTAACCTCAAAAGTGAATCCCAATGGATGGCCAACATCGAAGAAGGACCTTTTGTAC
Organism: Sphingobacterium sp. UBA3519; assembly: GCF_002377215.1. Lineage (NCBI taxonomy): Bacteria > Pseudomonadati > Bacteroidota > Sphingobacteriia > Sphingobacteriales > Sphingobacteriaceae > Sphingobacterium > Sphingobacterium sp. UBA3519. The sequence continues at coordinate 21,393 of NZ_DFPI01000032.1, read as the reverse complement.
GTTACGATGAACAGGGCAATTGGATGCAACGCGGATATCTAAAAGAAGGTAAATTGCACGGTAGCATAGAGAGTAAAACAAGCGATGTCATTAGTTACCAATATTTTGACTTGGGAAAGGAAATTTCCAAAGAAGCTTTCCAAAATAACAATATCTTCCGCAAGACTGGAAAGCTGATCGGTGACCAGATCAATAAATGGTTTAAAAAGAAAGAGAATCAGCCCGAACCTGTAAAACCCTAAATTCCTAAAACTATGCTCAAGGCGGCAGCATTATATCTGGTGTTGGTCATTTCCCTTATCGTATCGGTACTTTTGGGGAGTTTGATCTATCTTGCTTTCTTTTTTCGGGATCAAGATGCCCGTTTTAACCGTAAAGAACAGCTGAGACATCAGATTGATGCCGGATATAGTCTGGTTACCTCCACCAATTTCCCCTACGCACTGGATACCGCACTGACCAATATCACCCAGCAGGGAGATTCGGTCAATCTCTCGAAATACGAATGGGGACTTTATGATATTGCCGTCGTCCGCGCACATATGCAACGCGATTCCCTCATGAAGACTGCTTTATTAGGTACCGCGCCCACAGACTCAACGGTACTGTATATCACGGATGAAGATCGACCAGTTTCTGTAAGTGGTGAAACGGTTATTAAAGGAACAGCATTCATCCCTAAATCTGGGGTTAGGCCATCTTATGTTGATGGGGAATATTTTAAAGGCAATGAGAAGATCGTTGAAGGAAAGAGTAAAGACAGCGATCGACAAATGCAGGCACTGAATACCAAGCGCCTGGCAGCACTGCAAGCCTTGCTCAAACAAGACAGTCTGAAGGGCGATATGCTGCCTATCGGTACCGCAAATAAAAACCCTTTTCATCAGCGCACACTACGTTACCATCTACGTGCAGGCCAGGGACAGATCAGCGATAGTCTGAGGGGTAATATTCAATTGCTATCGGACACCACAATTGTCATTCCCGCTACCGTCTTTTTACAGGATATTTTGGTGATCGCGCCATGCATACGGATCGAAAAAGGATTTAAAGGCGCTGCGCAGTTCTTTGCCACCGACTCATTGATATTGGAAGATAATGTTTCCCTCCAGTATCCATCGACCGCAGCAGTAATCGGCGCAGAAGGCAAAAGAACAAGCTTAAGAATAGGAAACAACTGCAATATCGCAGGAACTGTTCTCTTATATGAACCCAAACGCTCCGATATGCCATCAGCCGCAAGCCTTGGAAAAGACTGCACTATTCAGGGAGACCTTATTGTCTATGGTCTTTTGGACTATAGCAAAGGTCTACAGGTCATAGGGCGCACAGCTTGTTACCGATTTCTGTACAAAAGCCCTTCGTCTATGTACGAGAATTTTTTGGTCAATATTAAATTTGACCGAAGCAAGCTATCTCCCCATTTCCTGAGCTCTTATTTATTGATCACCGATCAAAAAAAACAGATCAATAAACCTTTAAAGTGGTATAATCATGGGAGTTAACATTCTTCGGCTCAAAGCCTCCTCCTTGGTGGAAACACTTGTATCCATGGTGATTATCCTGATCGTCTTCGGCATAGGCATGCTTATTTTTGTCAACCTGACCAAAGCTTCCAGAAGTGAAACACGAAAGGGCACAACGGAGCAGATGATGCTTTGGAGCCGTCAGCTGGAGACAAGCGGATTTGATGGCAACACTATGGGAGAAAGCCTGAAGGATAGTACCAAATTAAGCTACCAGCTCAAGGAAACCGAAGGATATCCCGACCGCCTGCGCCTGGCCGTTTATGCAATCTCCGAGGAAGGCAAAGTAACAGATAGCTTAGTACGCTATATTGAAAATAAAGCAGGGGAAAGGGATCAGCAATGAGCAAACAAAAATTAAAGGCTTTTACCCTCATGGAACTCACCATTGCCATGCTGATTTCAGCCATCAGTATTGGTATGGCCTTTTATATGTTTCAATATTTTCAACAGCTCTTCCTACGGCAGCAAAAGCAACGACAGGAGCGTTTCTCCTACAGCCTCTTCAAACATCTGCTGGAACAGGACATCGATAGATCGCTTTGGTTAAAAACAAGCGAAAATGGTCTGATCTGCGAAAATGAATCCGGAAATATCAGTTATGAGTTTTCGCCTAAATTCATTGTGAGAAATCAAAATACCGTAGAAAAAGATACGTTTTTGATCCAAACTGTCAACCTGGATATGACGCCAAGGATACAGCATCTTCCATCGGAAGAACTGACAGATCATATTAACCTGAATATCCGGTTTGAAAATAAAGAACACGGGTTTGATTACCATAAGATCTATTCGGCTCAGCAGCTTTTACAGCTTGAATCGGGGATCACTAATTAATGTATTTCGTCTATGCCTTCAATTGATATCTCAAAATATAAGAAAAAGCCTGAACAGCCTACTTCCCCTAAGAAAAAAGAGGGGGCTGGCGATATTTTGGCCTTTCTGAACAAAGACATCAGCTTTGGAAACGGCCAGCTTCCCGACAAGAAAAAAGAAGAGTTCTATGTCGAATTCAGTACCCTGCTCTTATCGGGTGTTGACCTCAAGACTGCGTTTGATCTTGTTCTTTTGGATCAGAAAAATAGCAAGGACAACAAATTGTTCCAAGAAATCAAGAGCAATGTCCTTGTGGGCGACAGCCTATCAGATGCCATCCGTAAAAGCGGAAAATTCAGCAATTACGAATTTTTCAGTTTACGGATTGGAGAAGAGACTGGGAAACTTGGCGAGGTTATGAAAGAACTGGCCTCGTTCTACAAAAGTAAGATTGGGCAGCGCCGTAAAATTATTTCGGCACTCACCTATCCCATCATTGTCTTAAGCACATCGATGGGCGCAGTACTATTTATGCTTAAGTTTGTGGTACCGATGTTTTCCGATATTTTCAAACGTTTCGGCGGCGAGCTACCGGCCATTACGGCCTTTATTTTAAAAGTCTCCCAATTTATGGATCGCACGTTCTGGTGGGGTGTATTATTCCTTATTGGTCTTATTGTATTTATCCGTTTCAACCAAAAGCAGCTGTGGTGGCGCAAGTGGTCTTCCAGGATTATGTTGCGACTTCCACTATTTGGCGATATTATCCGCAAGGTCCATTTAGCACGTTTCGCTAATACCATGCGTCTATTGGTCAGCACCAATACACCGCTGTTGCAGTCTATCCAGTTGGTGCAGCAGATGACCGATTTTTATCCCATAGCACATTCTTTAGAGGGGGCCGAGAAGGAAATTTTACAGGGAGAATCCTTACACGCTGCACTTTCCAAATATCCTTTTTACCCAGCCAAAACGGTACAATTGATCCGTGTTGGGGAGGAGGTCAACCGGTTGGATTTTTTCTTTGAAAAGATAGCAACGCAGCTGACGGAAGAAGTCGAATACAAGACCTCAACCCTTTCCAGTTTGCTGGAGCCTTTTATTATTATCTTTTTAGGCTTGGTCGTTGGATTGATCCTCATCGCCATGTACCTGCCGATGTTCCAGATGAGCAATAGTTTTTAACCACACTAAATATATATTTTATGAACAAGTTTATTTTTTCAATCATCCTGCTACTATTGGGATATAGCCACTGTGCTAAAGCGCAAAATGCGAATGACTATTTCCAAACTACGGTTACTTTTCCTGCAGATTTCAAGGTTGGCGATTTTATTGAATTTGCATCTGCTAATCCAATTGCTGTAGGTGCCTCAGGTTATTATGAAATTTCTATTGCCTATGTACGCAACGATATTGCTGCAGCAGCTACACACATAGCTTCTTCAACTCACACTAATCCATCCAGATGGCTTGAAGCTGGTCGTGTAAATAATAATGTATACACATCTGGAGGTCTAAATTTTACGATTGATCATAATCCTGGCACGAAATCTTTTCGAATCAGGGCAGTCAATACTTTTGGAGCCCCCATACCGCTCAGTGTTGATATCAAAATCCGTTCAATTAATTTTAATGTAAACTTTAGCACTTTTCAGATATTTGGGCATGAATCAAATGAGATCGGGCTACTACCTATGACTTACGACTGGGATTTAATCGTTGGAAACACGTTTACTTATGGACCTGGGATTTTGGCAATTAAAGCAATATCTAACGGCAATATTGGTATAGGTACACCAAATCCTACAGAAAAACTGGCTGTAAATGGAACAATTCGGGCAAAAGAAATCAAAGTGGAAGCGTCTCCATGGCCAGATTATGTTTTTAACGATGACCACCAATTGATGCCACTGGATTCACTTGCAAGTTTTGTAAAAGAAAACAAACATTTACCTAATATAGCTCCTGCAAATTCTGTCGAAGAAAATGGTGTTGCTTTAGGAGAGCTGAACCGCCAGCTACTTCAGAAAATTGAAGAGATGACGCTTTACTTAATTGACCAAAGTCGAGAAATCAAAAGTTTGAAAAATGAAGTTCAGGCATTGAAAACGCAGAAACGTTAATTTCCAATGCAAATAAAAAGGAGCAAATAGATAATGAAAACTATCTATTTGCTCCTTTTTCTATCGCCGCTCAATCTGATGATGATTATAAGACCTATCTTAATCATCAAATCTTTAGAAACACAATAAGCTAAAGTGCAAGTACCATTATAGTAAAATCAGTTATTGATTTTTGCTTAGCTTTTTCTCCAAAGCCTCTATCCGCCTATCCTTATCGATCATATGAAGTGTCAGTTCCTCAACCTTTTTCAGTAAAATTTTATTCATTTCACCCAAAGACAGGCCATCCTCCGCAATGTCTGCGGCTTTCGGCACCCCAGGAAGATGCTTATTCTTTTCAATAAATGTAGCTGTTTCTGTCAAGCTCGGCAATTGATAGTCATCCTCGAATACATAGTCAGGCCAATTTGCTGTTTCAAATTTAACCTCTTGTGCGCGAATATTTCCTTTGACAGACAATTTTTCAGTGGGAAACTCCGTCCCTATACCAACGTTTCCGCCAGATGCCCATGTTCCAAAAGGAAAAAAAATATCCCCTCTAAATCGATTCATATAGGTTGCATCAACTATGTTGGATCCTGCTCTCGCCTCATCGACAATCTGCCAATTAGTATAAAACTGCGGTCGATCAAAACCAGAAAATGCATTTAGATAGAGTTTTTGATAATATACTTTTTCATCTATAAAAATAAACACTTTGTTATCTTCCTTTCCTATCTGTACTGTCGGTGTATGACCACCTGACGATGAAATGACCGGTCTGTAAACATAAGTTTGCCCATCGGAATTAAAATATAGATAGAAGCATAAATGAAGATCAAGGGGTGCAGTAAGGCCATAACTGTACCCTTTGATTTCTAGCGAAACCATATCTGCTGATGACTCAAACGGAATATTCGTTTTTATTTTTATACCATGTTCCGGAGTTCCTCCTACCAATACACGTGCAATATCTGGAAATACTTGTGCTTGTACTTGGCTAATGCTGAATAAAATTAATAATGAAAGTAGAACCGCAACTTTAGAAAACAACATATTTTCCGAAAAGTTACTTAAGTAGATAGTTTTCTTTTTCATAAATTTTTAAAGTAATCGAATTTCTAGTCTATTATTATATTTATTTCTCCAACTTTTTTAAACGCTCGAGCACATTGCTCAAGATTTCATCTTGCTTTGCGATCTTCTTATCCTTTTCTATCAAATGTAAAGTCAGTTCCTCAATCTTTTTCAGTAAAATTTTATTCATTTCGCCCAAAGACATCCCGTGTTGCTCGATGACTGCGGCTTTTGGCACCCCGGGAAGATGTTTATTCTTTTCAATAAATAACGCTGTTTCTGTCAAACTCGACAATCGATAGTCATCCTCGAATACATAGTCAGGCCAGTCAATAGCTGATGTGGTCACTTTTATCTCTTTTGCCTTAACATTGCCATTTACTGCTATATCATTTGTCTTCAAACCTTTAGTATACATCATCCCATCACTATCAAGTTGGTAGAGACTCCAATCCCAATCATCATTAATTCTTGGAGCAATATGAAGACTAGTTCTTCCATCATCGGGCGTATGAAAAATCCATGAATTTTCTCCAGTAAGAATCAGATTAGTTGATTCCTGCCCCATCAAACTTAAAATTGGGAATAAAAAAAGGCCTATAAACAGGCAGTTGAATTTCAATACTCTCATAACAAATAATTTCATTTTTAAAAATTTACTTAAAAAAAAGGCACTCTTAACCGAGAATCGCTGTTAAATTGAAATATAAATATGCTTCGCAATGAACACTTCTATTTCTTTGCTTATTGGTAACTGTTGAACACAAGAAAGCTATCTTCATACTATTTTGTTAATAGATTTCTTACTTTTCCAACTTCACCTTAAATCCCACTTCCCCTTCAATTACTTTACGTTCGTTGGCCGATACTCTCCTATTGTCAAACTTTAAAGTCACCGTGCTCAGATAGCCCAAAGTATTGATCTTTTCCAGTTCGGCAACGGATGCGACTATAGAGCGATAATCTCCCTTTAAGGTTAAGCTCTTGAATTTGACGGCAGCGCTATCTACTTGCATCCCATTATTCTTAGGAAAATTGTTGAAATAGACCTGAATACGAGGCGAGTTAATCGCCCGGCTTGCTTCTGAAAGGAAATTATCGTTCCAGGTTGCCGAGTCACTTTGATAAACTTTACTCAGGCTATCTAAAACTTTACTCTTCCGTGTAAAATCATACTGTGTACTGTTGCTGACATCATTACCGATCAAACTATTCAAACGTGTATTTTCACGATACGCCAGATAGGTCTTTTGGAAGGCCAAAAACCAGGCAAGCACCAGGAGGATCCCGCCACCTACGAACAACAGCTTGTTGCGTTTTTTATAGTCAATTTCCTTCCACTTTATCATTGTAGTTTATCTTTATGGTAAAGGCATCCATCGTTTCGTCCTGTTGCTTGTTGCCATATTCCTCAATACTGACCTTTGCGATCCAGGGATTATTCTTGAGTTCACGCAGCCACAGATTGAGCATTTCCAAAGTTGGACTATTCCCTTTGATGATAATCTGGTCAGCCTGTTGAATCACTGTATTCCCCAGTCCTTTTGATTGCGGATTGACCTGGATCTGTGCCAGGCTGATCTGCGTAAACTGTCGGATGGAATAGCCGATCTGATCCAGTAGCCAGGCTTTGGAAACACCACCATTCCAACCTAGTTCTGCCAATAGCTGCTCATTGCTCTTTATTTCCCCTTCTAACTTCCCTAAATCCTGTACCGTGCTCTGTTGACTACTTACCCGATCTCCCAAGGCCATATTTTCCTGATAATAATGACTAAATAAGAACGTGTTCACCAACAGTAAAAGAAAAAAAACAGCAACTAGAATCAGTAGATTTACGTTGAACTTTTGTTTTTCGAGCCAGCTTTGACGTTGTTCTTCCACTTCGGGAATAAGCAGCCCATACTCCGGGATATAATCGGCCATCAAAGCTGAAAAAGCAATTGCATAAGCGGTCACATACTGCGATTTAATCGGATGGTCGCCAATCTTTAAGGCAAATCGGCTCTCGAACTCCTGTCCATACCGATATTCTTGCCATTGTTTGTTTTCAGCACCGATCCGTATGGAATGTCCGTCAAAAGTGTAGGCATCACCGTAACTATTGATCTGGCCAAGTATTGCGTCGAGCACAAAGGGGCCGATAAACACTTTGATAACCTGATATCCGCTGACTGCAAATCTGTCGATCATCTCCACAATATAATCCTTTCGCACAAAAGCCACCCATTGCTTTGATTCCCCTTGCAACTGCCCATGATAAAAACGATCCGCATCATAGCTGGGGAATATAGACTTCAACCGCTCCTCATCCAGATCCATAAGCGCAGTTTCTTTGATAAGGATCTGCCTCGAATCAAGGTGAAGTGCAACAGGTGTATCTTTGTACTTGTTGTTTGCGATAAGTTCGCAGTCGTCTATCTCCCATGTATCTTCAATTTCAAGTTGGTCTTTTTCCAACTTGACCTTGCAACAACGAATGGAAAGACCGGCAGAATCCTGTCGAAGAGAAACGCCGACGCAAGTATTTAATCGATATTTTTCCTTGATCCTATTTAACATGGATTAATACAATATCGTTGGTTTAATAAAGACGACTGAGACAACCTTCTGAGTGGTCTTCTCCCGGCTGCTAAATAGCCATTTCAAAATAGGAATACGGGATAAAAGCGGTAACCCTCTCCCACTATTACTATTTTCAGTACGCTCAATTCCACCTAATACAATCATATCTTCGTTACGAGCACGAATAATTGACTCAAATTTACTGTTGGATGTTGGCGGTGGTTGATTATCTTTTGGTGTTCCAATAAAGTCAGAAATATTTACTTTAATCTTCATGGTAATCTGATCATCCCCCGAAACAACCGGCGTTATGTCGATGGCCAGATCCGCATCAACCTTGTTAAATTGAGAGGTAAAGACATTTGTATTAGTTAATCCGGGAAATACGTTTTGTGTTTTGATTTCATAGTACCGTGTACTGCCTATACTTAATGTCGCTTTATGCCCATTTAGGGTTGAAAGTTTAGGTACAGATCTAATTTCTACGTTTTTATTCTCCTCCAAGGCCTGTAGACGCACATAAAAATTAGGGGTTACACGCCCGAGATTAAAGGAATTGTTCTTTCCGAGCTGTGAAAGAAAACGGTTAATAGATCCGGAACCAAAGGTAAAGCCATCAGAAAGGCTACCGCCTACTTTAGGAGAAATGGAGTCGACCCCCATTTTGATCCCTGTTTTAATGGTATTCCCTTTTTGTATGTCCAACATCGTCACTTCAATCAATACCATCGGCACCAATTTATCCAACTGCTTCACATAAGTTTCAATTTCACGGATCTGTGGTCCCGATCCCGAAAGCAATAACATGTTCTGCTCCTTAAATTCTTTGATCTCAACATCTTTCCGCCATTCCATCGGAATCATCATCATGATGGTATCAATGGAACGGTGCTGCAGCTGAATAATCTTATTATCACGTAGTCCTTCGTTTCGACGATTTCCAATTAAATAGGTATCCTTGTCCATCCGGAAGGTATACGGTGTTCCCTGAAAAATAGAGGTCAGGAACTGGTCAAAGGAAATATCTTTTACATTGGTCGTAATATTTCCGTCAATCTGGCTATAGATAAAATAATTAACGTTAGCTTCCTCGGAAGCACGCTTAATCAATTCGATAATTGGCGTATTGGTTGCCTGTATCGTGAAACGCTTTCCTCTACCCTCTTCCGTTTTTCCATAAAGGGCATAGTTACCTGGCTGCCCGCCACCCATGCCCGGATTCATTCCATTCGCTCCATTTGCCGGATTACTTGCATTGTCCGGTCTAAAACGAACATCTGTCTGCCGGTCGTCATTGATAAACAGTTCCTCTCCGGGTATCAAGGATTCAAATACATACACATTATCATTGGTCTTGCGGTATTTCAACCCATTTACATAGGCTAACTTTTCCAATGCCGTTTCAAATGGCGCTTCAGCCATAAATCCCGTCACCGTCTTCTGGAGCAAGGGTGTGGGCACTATTAAGTTTTTACCCGAAAGTGAACTGATCCTTTGTGCCACTTTGCCCAAGGGATCATTCTGCAGTTCATAGCCCAGTCCATCGCTTGATGTATTGTACTGTACCTTGATATCCTTTTCAATCTGAACAGGCCTAGGCTCCGGTAATTTTTTGATCGTCATAATCGAACCGATCACGTCGATATCCAGACCATACGTTTTCGCTAGAAATAGCAGTACGTTTTTAGCAGTTTCGCCCGTAAAGTTATTGACGATGGAAAAACTCAACGTAGGGTCCACATTGATATTCAAGTCATTGGACTGCGCGAGTGCCCGTAGAAATTCCTGCGCCGTAACGCCCGAAACGGAAAGTTTCACCTTCTTTTGTAATCCAGGTACTGTTCCTGCCAATGCTTCAAGCCGTTGTTCCACGCGCGCATAGTTTTCCGTCGCATTTTGAGCAAAAGTGCTGATGCTAAAAGACAGTAATAGCAATAAGGTTAAATATAATGTTCTCAAACTCATCATCAATAATTGAATAGTAATGGATAGATTTCCTCTATCGTTGTTTCCCTGGCAGCAAAAAGCTCAAATGCATTTTCGCCAAGTGTTTTTATTTTTCGTTCTTTCAGTTGCTCGTCCACCCGCATATTCCCTTTTTTGATCTCGTCCACCAGACCCTGATCCATCGGAATAATTTCATAAACCGCTTTTCGCCCTTTAAAACCGGTAAAATAACAAGATGCACAACCCACGGCAATTGCATGCCTATGCACCGTAAAATAAGGTTTAAATTGTCTGGGGTATAGATCGGCTGTCAGCTCCTCCTCCCGTTTACAATTAGGGCAAAGCGTACGAACCAAACGCTGGGCTACAGAAGTATTCAGGGTATTGGCGATCAAAAAATTGGGAATCCCCATATCGATCAAACGCGATACCGTTCCCCATGCCGAATTCGTGTGGATGGTAGACAATACCAAGTGTCCCGTTAGAGCTGCCCGTATGGCCATATTGGCGGTATCGGGATCACGGATCTCCCCCACCATAATAATATCCGGATCCTGACGCAAGAACGTACGCAGTGCAGCACCGAAGCTCAGTCCGATATTTTCCTTGAGCTGCACCTGGTTGATACCCTCCAGCGTATACTCGATAGGGTCTTCGATGGTCAGAATATTATTTGTGGTCTTATTTAAGTGTTTTAATGTAGCGTATAAGGTAGTTGTCTTACCCGAACCAGTAGGTCCGCTGATCAGCAAAATACCATTGGGCTTTTTCACTCCGTGTAGGTAATTTTCATAATCCTCCGGAGACATCCCCAATTTATCCAGTTGGATATTGTTAGAATTATTGTTCAGCAGACGCAGTACCACCTTTTCCCCGTGAAGAGTGGGTAGCACCGATACACGGATATCAAACTGATCCTGATTACGTCTGTAATGGATACGCCCATCTTGTGGCAGGCGTTTTTCGGCAATATCCAGATTGGACATGATCTTGATCTTATTGATCAAAGCCGGATAGTCCTCTCTTTTCAGCACATACCGCTCTACCATCATTCCATCGATACGAACGCGTACACGGCAGCGGTTTTCATAGGTCTCTATATGAATATCACTGCTTTTGAGCTGTTTTGCTTCGTAGATCAAATTATCAAGAAAATCTGCATTAAAGACCAAGTTTTTGACGGCTTCATTTCCTTCCGACTGTTTTTCGCCAAAGTAATGTTTATTGAGCCATTCTTCGATCTGGGCCGATGAAGTAATCTCCAGGATAATATGCTCATCAAAGAGAATAGCCAACTCATTCTCTAGCTCGGAAAGGTCCGTGGACCGATCTGTATAAAAATGAATTTCCTTACTATTCCGGTCAAATGGAATAATACGGTAGTGCCATGCGATATCCCGGGAGATTGCATGCAGTATTTCTGTTGAAAAATGATAACCTGTCCCCACAATGCTTCTTTGTTAATAATTCGGTATACTTTTCTATACTATAACATAAACGATTGACCGATCACGGTCCAATCAATCCAATTCATCCGTTCGGCAATAAAATACCCTAAAAAAAGTAAAGCCTGGCAACCAGCCAGTGGGATACCTTTTTGCGGATCCCGCCAATTTTTGTTGACCATAGCAACCAACAATGCGGTGATTAAACTGACGATGTGGAAAAGAAAAAAGTTCAGAAAGGGCATATACAACAATATGCAGAGCAAAAATGCGATATCCCCCCAGCCCAGCTTTCGATCCATGATCCGTCCCCATTGGCCTTCTTTGATCCGGAAATAGATCAGGATAACCCCCATTTGAAAAGTCAAAAACAAGATATTGGCCAAGATATCCGGATAAGAGTCCTGCCAATAATTTTCTGTCAACTTAAGTCCCAAAAGCAGTATGGCTAGTAAAAGAAAGAGAACAATGCTTACAGCGCGTTGTTTAAAATCCTGATAAGCTATACCGATTAAAAGAACAGCAATGGATATAGTCCACCACATGTTAATCTGCGGTAACCTCTTTTAGGTTTTTATCTTGGTCTATTTCCCACACATTGAACTTGCCGTCGCCATTGAAATCCACTACAGCAGTTGCTCTTCCTAGAAAGGTATTCTGATCAGCGCGCACAATTTCGATGCGGTAGTTGGCTTTTCCGTCTTTACCGTCGGTACTCAATTTTTCCTGCACAAAACCGATTTCATCCAGGTTGCCGCTGTATTTGGACTTTTCGAAAAAATAATTTTTCTCCAAAGTCTGCAAATGTTGGAGCTGTACTTTGGCTTCGGTGCTTTTGGCTTTGGTAATCAATGGCATCAAGTTAGGTAACGCCAACAACACCAGTATACCGATAATCACCATAACCACAAGGATTTCCGTGAGACTATAGGCCTTTAACCGCTTTTTGTAGAATCTTTTCATAACAATTTCTTTCCCAAGTTAATTTAATCAGCGCTAATATAAATATTTTCGTTTAACTCTGACAGTACTTCTATCCTACTATTGGAGATTCTTTTGAACTTTTGATTCGGAATTTTTTAATTATTTAAGTCTTAGTAGTTGGAAAATAGTTCTCTGAATAGATAAGAGTGCAATTTTTTACATGTTGCGGTTGTTTTCTCTTTCTTCGCCGATAAACTCCCTTCTAAAATACTACCTCCAACTTTTGCTTTAAGAAGCCCACCTTGTACTCCTGCTTTGAAAGGATATACGGAACCTTTTAGTGCAGGTTCAAAATTAAAAGAAATAAAACCATTAAAATAAATAAAAACGGACCTGAAGGTTCTCAGATTAATAGTTAAATTGTCAAAACTGTCTGACAAAAGTTTCAAAATCTCCATTCAACTGCAAATTAAGCACATTTGCACCTGCACAAATCATCAAATTACAAAAATTAATCTTTACAAGGCCATATTATAATTTTGAAATCTTAAATTAATTTCTTTGATTCTATTTAGTTGTTTCATTAATTCAACACAAGATGAATCATAAATAAATAATTCCAATGTTGAAATTGCCAAAATGTCAATTATTACATTTTCAATATCTTGTATCTTAACATTTGTCATTTGTAAAGTATTTAATGGACAATTCGCTAAATATGACAAATCAGAAATTTCAAAATTACTCAATCCTAGAAATTCAAGTTTACTAAAATCCTTTAACCAATTTGGGAGTTGAAAATAATCTCTATTAGCCTTAAATCTATATGAAGGATTAACAGAAACATGCATTTTTGTAATTCTGCTCAAATTTTTATTTAAATTTTTAGGAATATTTGCCCTTTCGAAGTTTAGAGTAGTTAAAAGCAAGTCGGGAATACCATTCTTACCCACTAATGAAGTAAAACCATCACTAAATAAAACGGACCCGTTGTCATGTTCACCTGAGTGCATATTTATACTTACACCTTGAATATAACTTTTATCTTTTTTTTTCATTTTCATTTTAAATCTAGGGAAACAGATATATTAAGTTAGATTTTGCAGCGCCAATCCATTTATTTGGTCTTCTTAATTGAGCTTCACCTCCTCCAAAATTGGCCTTTATTGCAACATTTAAACTCTTTATTAAATAATCAATTGCATCATCTTCAACAACAAATTCTCTCTTAGAAAACTTTCGAAATATATCATATCGTATTTTTGTCATTATTAAAGCTAATTCAATCTTAGTCATAAGTGCACCCGCAAATTGCCCATTTCTTTTTCTTGAATTAATCCTTATATTTAAACTATTTATGAAAACCTCCAAAATACCTATCCCTCTGTTATTAAAATTATAATCATAGAATATCTCCTCATAAGTTACATTAGTGTAATAAGATTCGCCAATTTTCTTAAAATTAAAACTAAAAGGATTAGTCGGAAAACTTAATATTAGTCCACCGTCTTGCTGTGCCCTATTATTTTCATTACCACTATTATTTTCCTTGTCATATATTGGCTTGCTTTCAGGATTACTGTCGTTTATGAATCCCCCATCTCCTTGATTTTTCCACGTAGTCTCATTTCCTTTCGATTCTCGAAAAAGTTTATTTACAAATTCCTTAGAAATCCTACCGTCAGGATCAATAAATCTAATTGGGTTATCGAAGGCATAGTTATAAGGAGACCATCTCCTGCTAATCTCAGCCATCGGATCTACTACATTCCACCTACCTATCTCCGGGTCGTAGAACCTTGCGTCATAATCGTACTGATCCCCAAGCTCGCCCTGGATCTCCTTACCATTATAAAGATAATTATTATTTCCGCCTGCCACAACCTTACGCTTACCAAAGGGATAATAATTGTCCCGCTGCGCTACATCAACTGCTGTAGGGCTGCTACCACGTTTCAATGTAGCCCGTACATTGCCCAAATGATCAGTCAGATTATAATGGTACACATAGTTTGTTCCATTCCGTTGGGCATAGCCCTCCGAATTATGGATAATATCAATAGTACCATTATTGTATTCGATACCACCCACATAATCCCTGGTGGTGGTGATTATGTTAGGTGCTGTGCCGATCTTCGAAAGCTTCTGCAGCTTCACTCCAGCCGAATTATACAAAAATGCTACGTCCACCCCTATTTTTTTGGCCGTTTGCGGCAGGTTCAGGTAATTATAGGTAATTGCCATCCCCATACGGTCAGTTTTGGCATTACCGTTAGCATCGTAGGTATAGCTTCCTGTCAAGCCGCCACTCAGGCTCATCAGTTTATTGCCGGTATAGGTATATGTCGTGGCAACAAGGGCATCTCGTTTCAGGGTCTTGATATTGCCCATACCAAGATCATCATAGGTAATCACCTCAGCTATGCTCGCTACCCCTGACTGGCCATTGCTACCACTGGTCAACCTGTTCAGCTTATCATATTGATAGCTAAACGTGTTGGGTAGCGTCGCATCATCGCCCCAAAGCTGCTGGCTGATATTGCCGTTCCACTGTGGATTTGTCCCATCCTGGTATTTCAGCTGCTGGCTGAATTTGGGCGATGTACTTTTACTTAGCCAGCCCCGCTCATTGTAGGTATAGGTAGTACTGTTGACAAAGGAAGTCTCCGTGCCAGCCTTGCCCACAGCTTTGCTTTTCAGCTGGCCGATCTCATTGTAGCTATTGGATGCCAGAGTCACCTCAGTCTGAGAACCGATCTTCTCTTTGGTCGAAACCAGTCTACCAACATGGTCATATTCATTGGTGGTCACGATAGTTGTTGTAGCCCCTGTCGCCGGTGTATGTACCCGGGTACTAGTCAGCAACTCGCCCGGAAAATTATAGGTATTGGTCACATAATCCGTGCCCCCAAGATGGTTTTTCGAAGCGCTCTGGATCACCCTGCCGTAGTCATCGTAATATAATACTGTGAGCAGCGGCTGGGTACCATCTGTCCTATAGATTTTGCTACCGGTCTGCAGTGACTTGATCTTGGTACTTTTGGTGATTCCGCTGGCAGGAAGTGTAGTCGCTTCGGCAAAGGTATAGTCATCGTAATAATTGACAATGAGCGGCGTAATCGTAATACCTGGACCAGCAAGCGGAAAAGTAGTTGCAAGAGCTGGATAATCATCTCCCACGCGCGTCTCCCAGAGCGGTCCTGCCGTCGCATTCACAAGCCCGCTCACATCCGCTCGGGTTACCTTTGCCGTATTGATATAAAGTCCACTGGAAGTAATACGTCCAAATGCATCATATCTGTTGTAGGCCCACTCTTTTCGTACCCGCTGCTCGGCATCCTGTGTAAGCACAACCTGATCATTTTTGTTATACGCCAGATATTCCCATCCTTTTCCAGGGATCTTTTTCTCGATCAGCCTGCGACGTTCATCGTACCTGTAAGCATAGATATAATTGTCAAAATTAACATAAGTAGCATCCGTTAAAAGCTCACTAAAACCCGTCCCCATCACTGCCGGCGGGATCACATAACGCAGGTCCCCAAAATCATCATAAACATAATAAGTATCGAGTGCCTTGCTTTCGCTATCCCACACACGCTTGAGGACAACACGTCCTTCAACATCCTTGTACTCATCCACCGAACCAATACGTATAGCCGTATTTACAGTATTCTCATCCCTGACAGTGGTACGATAGAGTTTCCCAGCACCATAGTTCGTCGTACCACTGGCTCCGCTTGCCGTTACCGTCCATAGCTTAACAACATCAAGCCCCGTGGCCGTATTGGTGCCATAGTCCGTTTTTACCGTATGCCCTGTTCCTACAACTGCCAATGGCTGCCAGACCGACCCCGGTGCCCCCTGTTCCAGTACACGATTCAGCGGGCTGTTCTCAAAGACAGTAACGGAATAGGGATTTGCCGTCTTCACCACTGCTGCATCCCACCCTATACCGTCCTTGTAAAAGTCCGACTGTGTCGTTTTAGCTCCCGTCCGAAAACTGCCATTGCCTGACTTCTCGCCATAGGGAAGATATTTCGTCGACTCACGTCCAAACCCGTCATATTCTATATACTGCACGATATCTTTGTAAGTTGGACTGGCCATAAGTTGCACTGTCTGACTCGGTCTACCCAGCCCGTCAAAGTATTGGATACTCTGGTTCTCCTGCCCGATCGTGCGCTGGTTCCCAAGTTGAGCAAGCTTTACCGTATCTCGAAAAGTCCGTGTCAGGATATAATTCTGACCTGCTGTCGGAGTGCTCACAAGATTCTGAAAGCCGGCAATACTGATCGTTACAGTTTTACCTGCTGGCTGTACTGGAATATAGAAGCCATCTTTTAAGGTAATGCTCTTGAGGGCCTGGATATTTGTTTGACCATTATAAGAAGTCAGGGGAAGATCATCTACCAGTGCCTGGCCATGGACAGCCCCCAATACAACTAATGATAGTAAGATTAAAAAGTTCTTTTTCATAACTGAAAAGCTTAGTTGGGTCTATAATGGTAATCGATGGACTTATTCACATAATTAAGATGGTCAAGGATCGCCCTCATACGTTGCATGCCATCGTACGTATAGGTCTCTTTTATCCCACGTGCATCTGTTTTGCTGGTCATGCCGACTAAAGGCTTGTACGTATAACTCGTCACCAAGGCATTTGGAAGGCCGGCTCGTAGCTTATCGGCGGCAACCTTGACCAGCGCCTCCATAGTGGCTTCTGTCTGTGCGACTAGGTTCAGGTTGTCAATAGCCGCTTGCGTAAGCGCTGTTGCAACTTCCGCATATGTTGCGTTCTTGATCTCCATCACTGGATATTGGCCCATATAGCCCCAAAGGTAAACAGTAGTAGGATTCTCTAATTTTTTAAGTTCTTGTAGCTTATTAAATGAATTGTAAGAAAGTATCTTAATTTCATCTGAATATCGAGTATCAGCGCTAAATATAGCCGGGCTTCCCAATGGAGGCTGTGTTCCTAAGGAACGATTACTGAATTTAAACATATTAAGCGGCACAGGATTAATAGAGGATAGGGCCTGTCGAGACTCGATAAGGCCTCTGCCTCCTGGACGATATTTGTTAATTGTTCCCGAAACAATACTTTTTACCGAACCTAAATCTCGATACGTTATACTTTCAATCGGAAGCCCCGTGATATAGTTTGAGGCCATATTGTCAATGAAAGAAGTACCAGGGGCATAATCATTTGGATACAATGTATGGGTAACAAGTCTATTCGATTTGCCATCGAGAATAGTATGTCGAGACAGTAATGCATTTGTTGGGTTATCATAGAAAAAAGCCTCCACAGTTTCATTAAAATCAACTCCATTCGTTGCATAATCTTTTGTCCGAATGGTATCAGGATAGATCCATCCTTGATTATGATCATAACCCATAAGATCCAAAGGCTCCCAGTCAGTATTAGGGTTAGTAAAGCTAAGATAACGTTCGTTTACAACATATGCCCTATATGTTCTCAGTACTCTTTCGTCTTGTTTATAAGAAGTCGACACACTCTTTACTGGAATACGTTGTCCATTTAAATATTTAAATACAAGCCGACTCATTTCCAGCCCATTAAAATTAGCATTGCTAGTCCATGGTGCGTTAAATTCCTGTCCTCGAAAAAGCAATGGTCTTGCATTGGGATAATCCATGAACGAATAAATTGTACCACTATTATCCTGACTATTTTCCTCAATTACATCCGAATAATACTGAGGAGCAGAGTCATATAAAGCATACCCAAAAATCGGATTAGATTGTAAGATGTGTTTTTCGTACAGGCCAAAATAAGAAATCTGACCCACGGGGTCTGAAACTTCACAGCGATAAATACCATTCATATGCCACTCATAAATAGGTTCAAAACTTACTGATCCAGTAGATTTCTTATCAGGATCATCCACTTTATGATAACTGTACTTCTTTTCGTATGTATTTCCGTTTTCTTTCGTAATAACTTTTTGAATACGAACCCCACCACTATTCTGATTTTTGAACGATCTTACATCGGGCGTTATTTGATAATTAAATTGGACCGAAGCTGTGACGAAATTACCTTTTCCAGCTTCAATCTTGACCTGATAATTATAACCCGGATCTAAATCCGCTTCAAAACTTGAATTTTGATAAGCTTGAACACTATTGGTTACCTGACCTGCTCCGTTTTTCAATAGTGTTACCCGACCTGTTCCTGGATAGGGGCCATCTGTCGCTGTAATATCGCATGAAATTTGAAACTTTATTCTTTGGCTAAATGGAACAGTAAAAATTCCGGATGTATTTGTCCCGGTACCTAAATTACCTATTCCTTGTGCATCCACTCTGACAGATGTATAATTCCCTGGAATAATATAATCTCTCCATACAGTATTAGCTTCATAAATTAAACTGTCCTGACCTCCTGTTGGATAAATTATTTTTGAAAGCATACCCGCTCCAACATATACTCCATCTGGATCTCGGTTTGCTGTAGCATAGTTAAAATATTGACCCCAAAATTTGTTTTTAGGTGGAGGAATCAACGTTGTATTGGATTTTCCATTATTATAACCATAATAATCTTGACTATTGGAAAATCTACTCGGCAAATCATTAAGATTTTGATATACAAACTTATATTTTGAATCAATATTTTCACTTTCATCAATAAATTGCAATTCTGTTAAGAAACTTCTATGCCCAAGATTTGTACGATTCTGAAGATTTTGATTAACTACACTGAAGCGCGCAATCGACGTATGATCTAGATAAATAAAATTTATCTGCTTTAATGGTTTAATAGATTCATTATTATACACTTTTATACGTTGAAGTACTTTCCCATCTGCAGCATTATGATCCATATAACTCAGTGCCAGCTTGCCACTATTTGAATTAATCTCCGTCAATAGGTAGGTCGCTGTAGACATCAAAGAAGCACAATTTGTAGTTGTATTGAGGGGCTCACCCGAATTGCACGGTACAGTTTGAGGAATATTGTCTATTCTATAAGTTTGCGTTTCGTTCACACCGACAGCATAAGAATAACGATCACTTTGGTAGGACATATCTATGACTGTTCCGTCAGGATGAGTGATCTTATACAAAAAAAAAGCTGTATTAGTTTGATTTGCGAAAACTTTACCACAACCACTACCCATCTTATAAGTTGTCTCAACAAAATTATTTCCAAATTCATACTTCACTCCATCTGGTGTATAAATTTCAAAAGTTCTTTGCGAGATTCTTTTTATTTTTATTCCATTGTAACTCAGCAATATGACATTTTTATTCTGATCGAATATAAAAGTACCTGAGTAGGTTCCAAAATTAAAGCTATAAATATCAGGCTCACCATCGTAAGAACTTGCATTGATACCATAGCTGATCATACCCCTCACATAATTAAGTGTTTGTTGATCCATACCGTAAGGGTTGAAAGTAGCTGGTAGAGGAGTAGTATTCCGTTCATCGTCTTCACCCATAATAGTTCGACGAATCACACCTCCAATATTTGCTTTCCAAGTGGTACCTACAATTCCCCCATTTTCGTTTACGCGTAATCCATTACTGGAGTAGCTTATTTGCAGCGGAACTTGCAGTGAGCCTTGAACAAAATTGTATAGGTCGATAGTTTTATTAGCAGTGCCCGATGCTAAACCAACATTTATACCTCCATATTGTCCTAGACTGCTGGCAGTAGGAGAAGCGAACAGATTATCGAATCCATCTTTTACGCCGCTAATTTTAGGGGTTTGTCCAATCGCCATGAGATGACTTCCAATGATAAACAGGGATAATAAAATCCTATAAGCTACGCTTACATTTTGTTTTTTTCTCATAACTATCAGGTTTTAATAATTAATTATATATCTTTATTTTTGAGCCTTTAAATCTTTAATATCTTTATCCTGTTGCTGAACAGTCTTATTCAATTGAATCACCTGCAACGTCAGCTCCTCAATTTTCTTCAACAGAATCTTATTCATCTCCCCCAATGAGATACCGTTAGCTTCAACTTCACTTGCTTTAGGAACATCCTGAAGGTGACCGCTTTTTTTGATAAATTTTTCGGTTTCTTCCAGAGTCGGTAGTTTATAATCTTCTTAAAAGACATAGTCTGCCCATCCCGCAGTTTCCACTTTTATTTCCTGGCTCCGGATCTTTCCGTTGACAGCCAGGTCATAATCCCCTGGAGCCTGTGTCTTGATGCCGACTTTTCCCGAAAAATAAAAATCACCCGCGCCTACCGGATTACCCAAGAGCGCACTAATGGTTGGTTCATTGCCGTTGACTTCTTCCAGCCTTGGCCCATAGAAATACTGTCTGTCGTTGACATTTGGATCATAAAATAGAAAGCTTCTCAGACGAGTTGAAGTTGCTGTCGTCGGAAATTTAAAATCGGTTGTAGAAACGACCTTTTTACCTGTTACACCATCATAGACCCCTCCTGAGCTTACCGTAGAAGCGTCTCCTGAACCATGCACATATCCCACTAGCAGATACCATCGATTCAATTCGGGCAGATCACCATATCAAAAATAAGGATTGTTATTTGCACTTCCGTCCAGATTATTTACCCCAGCCTCACAACCTAGATAACTATAACCATCCGTCGAATTTGTTTTCTTGAGCCATATGGTATAACGATAGGCTTTCTGATTATTAATGGCAGTCGTAGGTGCCACAAAGCCACCATCTCCATTTTGGTCGCCACTAGGTTTGGCAGTCCAAAGCACCACCTGAGTACCCGATGGACCTATTCCCCATTCGCGCTCATTTTCGGAGACAAGCCCATTTAACGAAAAGCCAGTAATGCTTCCGCTGCCGGTTATCCATTCGTTGAGATTTATTAAATTTTGTGCTTTGCTTCCTAAAGCACAAAAACTAAGGAGAAGGAACAGTCCTAATGGTGACTTTTTCATAATTGTTAATAATGGGTAAATAGAGATCCGTTCCCTTTGAACAAAATCTAGGTCACTTGCGTCCTAAACGTTT
>NZ_DFPI01000030.1:0-88489 GCF_002377215.1 Sphingobacterium sp. UBA3519 | reverse complement strand
AATAAATTTGAGACAGCTTCTTGTTTGTTTTAAAGATTTACAGACTCGCTATTCAATCCATAGCAAAAAGAATAGTGTGATATTGTCGCTAAGTTTATGTTCTTCATTTGTAGCTGAGGTAAGAATAATACCTTGACATTTTAATTAAGCTTTTCAAAACATCTAATGAGCGCAAACGTTTCGGTTCCCAGTTTTGTTCAAATTAAAAAGGAACGCCAGGAAGCATTTTTGCCGATCCCATTTAACGCTTTTTACGATATAAACTGAACCACTATGACACAAAACTCAGAAATCATGATTCATGCCGCCCGACTGGGCAATCTCGAAGTCTTACGTGAATTGATCAATCAGAATACCGATGTAAATACACGGGATGGCAAAGGCTATACCCCATTGATCATTGCCTGTTATAACAATAAGCTGGCTGCAGCCCAATTACTATTGGAAGCTGGTGCCGATGTAAATGCACAGGATAACGGTGGAAACACAGCCCTGATGGGTGTTGCTTTTAAAGGTTATCATGATATTGCCAAATTATTAATCGGTTATGGCGCAAATTTAAACCTGCAACATGGGAACGGTGGCACCGCGCTGATGTTTGCAGCCATGTTTGGCAGAAATGAAGTACTTAAGCTTCTACTTGACAATGGTGCAAATACCAGGCTACTCGATACCCGTGGCTTGTCGGTGTTAGACCTCGCCGCGCAACAGGGAAATGATACCGCACTCACACTGCTACAGCATTAGTATTTATTTAAATAGGATGGTCCACAAATATGCCCCAAATAGTATAAAACTTTTTGGGGCATATTTCTACATTGGATATTATTTAGATACTACGCAGGCACTTTGCGCGATTTTTCCCGCTCCCAAAACCGGTGTTGGGCAATTGCTTTAATGAATTTATCCACTAAGGACTTCGGATCCTGATCAACTATAATTCCGTCATCAAGCACAGTCTCCGCTGAAAACTCTTGGTATACCTTGCTAAAAAAATAGGTCGCTTCCAAAACCGGACTTGCCTCGACATCTGCGGCAATTGCTTTACAGTGTTTGAACGCTTCATTTAGAAAATGGACAGCATCGGCATTGGACTGCAGTGTAGCTACGCTATCCTTTCCTCCGGGTATATATATGGCGTCATACAGCACCGATGCTCCCGTTAAAAAGCTTTCTTCAACAGGGATCTTCTTGTTGTCCGTGCCCGTAACCTCCCCGAGCTTAGGTGCAATAACATGGACAATTCCACCCGCAGCCCGGATCGCATCTGCCACGGCCTGAAATGATTTCGTATCTACTCCATCGGCAGCAAGCACGGCGATCTTTCGACTCTTGATCGTATCTTTTATCGTATTTTGCATACTTAAAGCCGCCGATTTTTTTAATTGCTCCTTGACTTGAATAGGCTCATAATCGGAAGGATCGGCATCTGCTGGGATGCTTTTATTAATCGGCTTTTCAACTTCTTTTTGCACCTGTAATCCCAAGGCAAACGCAACTTCAGCTGCCAGCCCCTGATCGACCAGCGACAGTATACCGATCATGCGCTGCCTTACCGAAACGGCCTTCACTTTACCCAGCTCAAAACTGAACGCATCTACAAGATGATTTTTTTCCGGCTCAGACTGACTATTATAAAACAGCCTTGCTTGACTAAAATGGTCGCGGAAACTATCGCTCCTAGCCCGCACTTTTCTGGCATCAATACGCTCTTGATAGCTTTTAAAACCACCATCTGCCTCGCCTACCTGCGCAGGATCATTATTCCCCAATGAATTTGGTCCATAGCTCGTCTTACCTCGATCAATCCTTTGCCGCATAAATCCGTCACGCTGATTGTTGTGCGAAGGACAGATGGGCCTATTAATCGGAATTTCATGAAAATTAGGTCCACCTAAACGAATAAGTTGGGTATCTGTGTAAGAGAACAATCGCCCTTGCAACAACGGATCATTTGTAAAATCAATTCCTGGCACAATATTGCCAATATGAAAGGCAACCTGCTCCGTTTCGGCAAAGAAATTATCGGGATTTCGATTTAAAGTCATTTTTCCAATAGGCTGAACAGGCACCAACTCCTCAGGAACAATCTTCGTTGAATCTAGCAGGTCGAAGTCATACTTAAATTCGTCAGATTCGGGAATGACCTGTATGCCGAGTTCCCATTCTGGAAATGCACCGTTTTCAATGGCGTCCCAGAGATCCCTTCGATGAAAATCGGGGTCTTTACCGGATATATTTTGAGCTTCATCCCATGCGACTGAATGGACACCAAGCAGTGGTTTCCAATGAAACTTAACAAAGTGCGATTCACCATTGGTATTGATCAACCGAAAAGTATGAACACCAAACCCCTCCATCATGCGGTAACTACGCGGTATTGCTCGATCACTCATCAGCCACATAATCATGTGCGTCGACTCAGGCATTAAAGAAATGAAGTCCCAAAATGTATCATGGGCAGAAGCCGCTTGTGGAATTTCATTGTCGGGTTCAGGCTTGACAGCGTGAACAAGATCGGGGAACTTCATTGCATCCTGAATAAAGAATACAGGCATATTATTACCCACCAGATCGAAATTACCTTCTTGTGTATAAAATTTGACAGCAAAACCACGAACGTCGCGGGCAAGATCCGTCGACCCCCTCGAACCAGCAACCGTAGAGAAACGCACAAACACTGGGGTTTCAGTTTCGATATCATTAAGAAAACCCGCTTTTGTCCATTCAGCTAAAGGCTTGTATAGTTTGAATACGCCATGCGCGCCCGAACCTCTTGCGTGTACAACACGTTCGGGAATGCGCTCGTGGTCAAAATGTGTGATCTTTTCTCGGAGAATAAAATCTTCCAAAAGCGTAGCGCCCCGATCTCCAGCACGCAGCGAATTTTGGTCATCATTGATCTTGACTCCCTGATCAGTGGTCATTTGCTGTCCTGTGGCGTCCGCCGTATGTGGTCTTAGGGCGTTGACCTTTTTATTTTCCACTGGATCAACTTGTTCAGTCTTCAATTCTTTTTTTTTCATTATAATCGATTTTTGGGTTTAAACATCGTTTGTCGTATAAACTTTGAAGAAAATTCAGCTATAACTTTTGCATATCCATCTGGACGGGCAATATTCACCATTTCATATAGGAACTTTTCCAATCGACTAATCGTTTGTTTTAATTCTAAAAGTGTTCTTAAATTTTCTCTCCAAGAAGATCGGATGGCCCATTAATAAGGGAAAGTATAGACTGGATGAACCTTGTTTAAAGTAGGTACGGCGGATAGCAACTCTACCGCTGTTAAAGGTTGCTGCTACGTTCAAACAAAAAAAGGAGCTTTAGGGCTCCTTTTTTTGTTTATCGAATTTTTATATGTCTATCAGACTTTAAATGTTATACAAAAAGTTGTACCTATATTAAGCTCGCTATCGACGGTGACTTTTGCCTCGAGACGATCTACGATGCGTTTTACAATAGAGAGCCCAATTCCCGAACCTTCAAATCCCTGCGAGTTCGGCAAGCGTTTAAAAATATCGAATATATTACTATCATCCTTAATATCCATTCCGATACCATTGTCTTTAATATAGTAGTTAACGAAATGTCCCTGCTTTTCACTATATACCTCGACTCTCGGGCGATCTTTTTTACTGCTATATTTTATGGCATTGCTGATCAGATTTAAGAACAACTGGTATAACAGTGTTCTTTCCCCTAAAATCGGCAAAGTTTCTCCCAAAACAAACTCAAGATGGGCGCTTTCAAACTGCTGCTTACAGCTTTCGAGAATGTTAAGAATTTTATTCCGTGGATCGATCAGTTCCGTTTTGAAGGCAACATAATTCGATTGCGTTAGCTGATACACCTTGTCCATCATTTCAGTGATCAGCGCGGTAGCATCCATAATATTTAGTGCCATTTTGCGTAACATATCCTTCGGAAGATCATCTTTCATCAACATCATCTGGGCAGCAAGCTTTATAGATGAAAGTGGATTTTTAAGATCATGGGTTAATGTATAGCCAAATGTATCCAAGGCATTGTTGGACCTGACAAGTTCTTTATTGAGCTGAGCAATCTCTCCGCCGCGCTGGGCAATAGCTTGTTGGGTTATTTGTGCGACTTTCTCCATAAAAGAAAGCTCGGCACGTTTCCACTGGATAGACTTGCCTTTCATCTTTTCACGCCAAGCTTCAAAAGATGTCCGTGGAGATGGAAATTCAACTTTCTTTTCAGGATCGTAATGATATATTTTTTCGGGTTTTCCAGCCCATACATCTTCGTAAACATGTTCTCTGCGGAATAAATAGATGTGCCATTTATTGCTGGGAAGGATATTTATCCGCAAAATGCCAGGCAATATAACCGGTTGCGGGGGGGCACTGTCACCATAGACAAAGTTTGATGTAAAAAATAAATCATTTTGCCCTTCTTCTTCTATAAAGCGATCGATCTCACGCAACTGCAATTCAGTGGGTACATCGCCCCAACTTTTAGAACCCCGGTCGTGCTTGATCATTAGTCCATCTGCGCCCGCAATTTCTAGAATTTGTGGTGCAAAGCGTTCAAGCACAATTCCAATATCGCTATTAACTAATAACTCAGACTTCAGATCACGTTCCATAACACCCATAATGGTTTGTGCTACCAGGTTTTCTTTTTGATGTTCTGAAAGATAGTAGTTTATAGCGTATTGCGTTAAAAAAGCGCATAAATGACGTTGGGCGAGATCAACATTCAAAGGCTCGCTATTCTGGCACGCCACCAAGCCCCAAAGTTTTCCTTCGATAACGATAGAAAAACTGGCACTGGCCCGTGCTCCTGCGTTTTTAAGATATTGTAAATGTACTGGAGATAATGCTCTGAGGCTACAGCGTGTCAAGTCTACCTCAGCAGCCTCCAAACCCTGTATAGCAATAGTCGGACCATCAACATCAGCTACGTGGCGCGCAAGAAACTTCACATAGAGTTCTCGTGCTTGTGCCGGAATATCAAATTCCGGATACCGGTACCCCATCAATGGGGTCATTCCATCTGCGATGGACTCTGCAATGACCTGTCCGCTATTGTCCTCCTCGAAACGGTATACCATAACTCGGTCAAAACCAATAATCTGACGGATCAGTACAGTCAATGATTGCCAAGCATTGCCATGACGTTCTTCAAGGTACTTCGCATAATAAAATAATCGCGTCGCTTTTAAATGATTTTCATTACAGATTTCTATTTCAAGGTATGTCCGCTCGTCGTACTGGTAAATACTCAGGTAATAGTCTACATTTTTAATGCGGATACGCTCCACAAAACGTGTAAAGATCTCTCCTCTAATTTGCGTTTCAATCTCTTTAAGATTCAACTCCTTTTCGGACGATAGCAATGGTAATAGCTGAGCAATAGAGCGTCCGAGGATTTCCTTCATGGGAATATCAAGAACGATAGTTAAGTTTTCACTTGCGGCAATACATCCGCTCTCATCAAAAATACAAAGGAAACCGAAAGACTGGATCTTACCGCATAGGTGGATTTTCTCTTCGTGACACTCCAGTTGACGCATAGTTTGCTAGTTTTTAATCATTTAATTCGCTAATAATAGGAAATTCTCGAAAGAGATAATTTGCCATACATTATAAATCTAGCACCCCTCTTCAAACATGTCATATCTTAGGCTAAGATAAAAAAAAATTGCGACGAATAACAGATCAAACGTTTGTTTAAAATTTATTCTGAATAGCTGATCTTTCAAACCACTGGTATTCAAAACCATAAGCAATTGTTCCTTTTAAAAATAAAAAAGCTAGGTTGGAAAGGACCTAGCTTTTAAAACTTTCTTCACGACTGGACAAGCCGTATTTAAATAAGGAACAATACTTTTAACGAAGTTGTTTGAATAATTTGTTTTTATCTTTTAATAGCTTTCATTCCTGAAGATCAACTCACTTAAATCTTTCCAAAACGATCTATTTCGAAGTGTAAGCATACCCTGACCATGGTAATAAGGAACAGTCCTGCACTGCAACAGCGTCAGTCTCTGCCAAAAGGTCGGCGTCCGGTACACTGGTATCAAATGACAAGGTCCATTGCACAGCTGCTGGTAGATTGACATGTTGTAAATGAGCTGAAAAGTTCATCAGGATAATCATTTGCCTCTCCTTTTGTTCCACATAGATACTAAGTACCTTCTTATCACAGAGGCACTCAGTCCTGATATCACTTCGTTGCATATTTTTTAACAACGGATTGCTTTTCCGAAATGCGATCAACGATTTATAATAGGACAACTGTTGCTGATATGGTTGCCTGTTCAATTCGTCCCAATCCAACACAGCTTGCCTAAATATTGTTTCATCCTGTGGATCGGGAACCTCGTGATCTGTGAGAAAATCTTCAAACTCCCGCTTGCGGCCCTCCCGCACCAGCTCTACCAGCTCTGGATCACTGTGACTGATAAAATACGGAAAAGGTCGCACTGTCCCCCATTCTTCGCCCATAAATAGTAGCGGAAGATAGGGCGACATGAATACAGCAAAAGTCATAAGACGTGTTATTTCTCTGGCGTAAAGCGAGGCCGCACGATCACCCAGCATCCTATTGCCGACCTGATCATGATTCTGACTGAAAACAATGAAGCGATCGCCCGGAATACCCGCCGTATCTGTTCCAAAAAATTTCTCGCGATGGAAAGAATAGTTCCCATCAAAAACATAGGCCTTCTCGTAGGCTTTTGCCAGATCTTCAACGCCATTAAACTCCCGATAATAGCCCTTTTTTGGTTCGCCTACGGCTACGCGTAAGGCATGGTGAAACTCATCTAGCCACTGCGCATCCATCGCAAAACCATTTTTTGCCAAGGGGTCTAAAAATCTTCTGTCGTTAAGATCGCACTCAACAAAGAGATATCGATTTTTCCCTGTTTTAGCGATCACATTATCCGTTTCCGCACGGATTTCCTGAAGGATGTGAATTGGACTGAAATCCTTGATCGCATGTACTGCATCCATGCGCAGCGCATCAATGTGAAAGTCTTCAAACCACATCCGTACATTGTTGACTACCAAATCCCGCTGTCCGTGACAGAAACGGTCGTCATAATTGAGTGCATCGCCCCAGGGCGTTCGATATTTCTCAGTGAAATAAGGACCATACTGCGCAAAATAGTTTCCTTCGGGGCCCACATGATTATAGACCACATCGAGAATTACAGCTATACCAGCCTCATGACAGGCATTAACTAGCCGTTGCAATTCGGAAGCGCCACCATAAGAATGCTGTACCGCGAATGGAAATACGCCATCATAACCCCAATTTCTCTCTCCGGGAAATTGAGCGATCGGCATGATTTCGATAGCAGTTATTCCCAAATTTTTCAGATAAGGAATCTTTTTGATAACTCCATCAAAGTCATGGGACGACGAGAATGTACCGACATGAAGCTCATAGATGATAAAATCTGATTGTTGCGGCGGCTGATAGTCTTGATCGGTCCATGAAAAAGCGAGGTCTACAGCTTGAGACGGTCCATGAACACCTTCCGGTTGTGAACGAGAAAGCGGATCAGGAAATTCGTTGTCGTCTACCCGTATTCTATACAAATCGCCCGCACGGATTAGATCACTTTCGGCATACCAATAACCGTAGGCTTGCTGCTCTAGCGGTATTTCGACACCCATATTATAAAGCATGCAATAGACATTCTTTGCATTTGGCGCCCATACGCGAATCTCCCATAGCGCACCATTGTATTGAACTCCTAATTGTCTAATTCCTGTTTTGCTCATAATCCAGTGGTCGCTCTATTGTGATTGAAATAAAAGAATCGAGCGCGAGGGAACTAAAACCGTATCCCCAGCTGGAAACTCCCCAAAATCACCTATCCTATCGCTATTCGTATCTATGATCTTATTCCAGGAAGCCCCATAGATTTCACTAGGGAGTTTATAGGCGACATCTTCCCAATGGGCATTAAATAAAAGGTAAAAATTGGCATCCACTATTTTATTACCAGCGGTGTCTACTGATCGAATTCCCTGACCATTGAGAAATACAGCAAGGGAACGGGCATAATCCTCCTGCCAATGATGATCATCCATCTCAGATGCGTCTGGGAGAAACCATACGATATCCTCGACACCCGTACCACGAATGGGTATACCTTGAAACCATTTACGACGGCAGAATACAGGATGTTCACGGCGAAAATGAATTAATTTTTTAGTAAAATCCAATAAAGTTCCATCCACGCTGGTCCAGTCCAGCCAAGAGATCTCATTGTCCTGGCAATACGCATTATTGTTGCCTTGCTGTGTTCTGCCCAGTTCATCGCCAGCGACGAGCATAGGCACACCTTGCGACAGGAACAAGGTCACCAGCATATTTCGTTTTTGTTTTTGTCTTAGGCTATTAACTGTAGCATCCTCTGTAGGTCCTTCGACCCCGCAGTTCCAGGAGCGATTGTGACTTTCACCATCTTGATTATCCTCGCCATTGGCTTCGTTGTGCTTATCGTTATACGATACAAGGTCATGAAGTGTAAATCCATCGTGTGCAGTAATAAAATTAATGCTGGCGGAGGGTGTTCGATTATCTCCCCTATATAAATCGGAGGATCCTGTAAGGCGATTGGCAAATTCAGCAATCATGCTATCTGCCCCGATCCAATAATCTCGGATACAATCACGGTATTTTCCATTCCATTCTGCCCAGCCGGCAGGAAATTCGCCAACTTGGTAGCCGCCTTCTCCGATATCCCAAGGTTCCGCAATGAGTTTAACCTGTGAAATCACCGGATCTTGATGAATAACGTCAAAGAATGAACTTAATTTATCGACCTCGTGTAACTCCCGTGCCAATGCTGATGCCAAATCAAAGCGGAACCCGTCAACATGCATTTCCTCAACCCAATAGCGCAGACTGTCCATAATCAGACGTAATACATTGGGTTGACGTGTATTTAAGGTATTGCCAGTTCCGGTAAAATCCATATAATACCGTGGATCTTCCGCCAAGCGATAATAAGAAGCATTATCAATCCCTCTAAAAGACAGTGTTGGCCCCATTTCGTTACCTTCGCCGGTATGGTTGTAGACAACATCGAGGATCACTTCGATACCGGCATCATGTAAGGCCTTGACCATTTTTTTAAATTCCATAACCTGCTCACCATGTGTACCTGAAGCGGAATAGCGCACATCGGGAGCAAAAAAACCGATGCTATTGTATCCCCAATAGTTAGTGAGTCCTTTGTCCTTTAAATGACGGTCAGTCAAAAAATGATGGATCGGCAACAATTCGACTGCAGTAATACCCAGTTCTTTCAGGTAATTTATAGCAACAGGATGTGCCAAAGCAGCATAGGTTCCTCTTATTTCTTGGGGAATGTCAGGATGTGTCGCTGTAAAACCTTTTACGTGGGTTTCATAAATCACACTCTGATGCATCGGTACCCGCGGCGGACTGTCGTTCCCCCAATCAAATTTGTTATCAATAACAACAGCTTTGGGGACAAAAGGAGCGCTGTCCGTTGTATCGAAGCTCATATCGTCCTCCCCTATAGTGTACGCGAATAAAGCATCATCCCATTGTACAGTACCTGATATTGCTTTTGCATACGGATCAATCAACAATTTATGGGGGTTAAAACGGTGTCCCTGCGATGGATCGTGCGGACCATGTACCCGATAGCCGTAGCGTTGTCCTGGCTTAATTCCCGAGAGATAGATATGCCACACTTGGTGCGTCTTCTCGGTTATTTTAAATTTTGCGACTTCCTCCTCATCGGAACTAGTATAGAGGCAAAGTTCAACAGCCTCAGCATGTTCGGAGAAAAGGGCAAAGTTAACCCCTTCCCCATCGTAAGTAGCTCCTAATGGATAAGGGCTTCCGGTATAAATTTTTGTTTCCATCTGTATGTTTAACGGTTGTATAATTTCGTGTAGTAAGCTAATTTTTCCTGGTGGTTTGCTGCAAATGCCCCTTTTTGCATACGCCATACCCAATTGCCAGCTGTGCTGGCGGGACGGTTCATGCGGCAAGATCCATCAAGATTCAGGATATCTTGCATCGCGATAATGACGCTGTCTGCAACGGATGCGTAGAGTGAACGTATGAGGACATCATTTAGATTTGTATTTTCAACGATTTGCCCATAGTAATTATTGATCCTTTCTTTGCCCGCTCCATCGAGATCTTGATTAAACCAAGACAGCGAAGTATTATTGTCGTGGGTGCCCGTATAGGCGACAGTATTGCGGTTATATTGATGCGGGATATGAGGTGAACGGGGCATATCGTTGCCAAAAGCAAATTGTAATACGGCCATTCCCGGAAAATTATATTCATTACGTAGCTGATATACCTTAGCGTCTATGTCACCAAGATCTTCGGCGATAAAAGGCATATGATCCAACGAAGTTTTCACATGATCAAAAAAATCCGACCCAGGCCCTACAACCCAGCTTCCATTTTTTGCGGAAGTTTCTTCATGGGGCACTTCCCAATAGGAAGAAAATGCTCGGAAATGGTCAAGCCGTAACGTATCAAATAGCGTACAGTTATGTGACAAACGTTCCACCCACCATTGATAACCATCTTTTTGAAGTGAGATCCAATTATAGGTTGGCATACCCCATAATTGGCCGTCGGCGTTGAAGTAATCGGGTGGTACCCCCGCAACATGATTTATAGTACCGTCTGCTTTTAATGAAAAGTACTGCGGATTGACCCACACATCGGCAGAATCATAGGCAACATAAAATGGGATATCGCCTATAAACCTAATCCCATAATCACGCGCATAGTTTCTTAACGCACTCCATTGCCTAAAAAATAGGAACTGAAACCATTTTTCCTGTTGCAATTCATCTGCAAATCGAGTGGCGAAATCTTCCAGCGCTGCGCTATCGCGAAGCTTATAAAGCGCTGGCCATTGATACCATGGACGATCGTCATGTCTATTTTTCAAAACTTTGAAGAGTGCATAATCATCAAGCCAGGAAGATTCGCGGTCTACAAACTCGGTAAATTTATGCGTAGGCTGCGCTGGAAGACGATGGAATGCCTTTTCAAGGAGCCGATATTTTGAGCTGTTTATTTCCGCGAAATCTATTGTTTGCAAGCCCTTCATTTTCAAGGTCTTTAATTCATCCTTATTCAGCAAGCCAAATTTTAATAATTCCTTTAAATCGATGAGTAAGGGATTTCCAGCCCTGCTACTTAGCGTGCTATAAGGCGAATAACATTGTGCTAAGTCTGTAGGCCCCAATGGAAGGATCTGCCACCAGCTTTGGCCACCACGTTGGAGCTGTTTAACAAAACGGCGAGCTTCATTCCCGAGATCTCCGATCCCATAAGGTGACGGTAATGAGCTTATATGAAACAATATACCGGAACTCCTTTTCTGAGTGGAATCTTTATATTTTAAGATCGCCATGGGAAGATCCTTAAAAATAGCATGGATAGGAATTTCTGTGCCTTCGCCACTGCTATCCATCAAAACATGCTGCCAAGTCACAGAACGATGAGTTAAGAGATGAACTTTTGTATCGGACCAATCAAATGAACAGGACACAAATTTTGAGATTTTACCAATAGCGGCAAGATGTAGCGGTAAAATCACCACTAACCACTCATCCCCTGACCTACGTGCGAAGGCCAATATATGTTTCCTATATCGACCAGTCACCTTCAGTGGAATATAGCTGCTATCCGGTGCAAGTGTATGATCGTCCTTTCTCAGTTTCACCAATTCCTTTATCAACCAAAGCTTTATTCTTCCATCGTGTCTATTTCGCCATAAAAATGGAATTCGCTCTTCTTTGGCTGTCTCTTCGATCGTGTCGAGGAGACTTTTACTTAATTCATAAGCTATAGGTCGTCGGTTGTCGGGATCAACAAAGCTATAGTTCCAAAGTTCTGATCCCTGATAGATATCGGGTATACCAGGACAAGTAAACTTTAAAATTTGCTGAATAAGTGAATTCAATATTCCATAATCAGCGACTGCCTCAATAAATTGATAAAAGCTCGTAAAAAAAGGACGGTCTTTGTCCAGCAAAAAAGAAGCGAAGTCCCGAACTGAAGCTTCATAAACTAAATTTGGATTCTCCCAGCTTGAGCGTTCTTTACCTTCGCGAAGGTATTTCACCAAGTAGTCCAAGAAACGTTTTTCAAATGCTGCACATGCCTTCGCATCCTGTTTCTCCATTGGATAAGAGGAGACCAAAGACTGATAGATGAAATATTCATCATTTGGGTGCGGAAGGTCCTTTCGATATTCATTCCAGACCACATCCTGCCAAATGCGCAGTTGTTTTACCCACTTTTGCGCCATAGCAGTTAGGACCAAAAGGCGGCTCCGTGAATCCTCCCCTCGCTTGGTGTCGTGTGTTGAACTGGCGTTGATTGACAGTGGCCAATCTTTTTGCCGATCCTGCATAAATCGGTGAAATTGCTTGATACTAAGCCCTAAATTCTGTGGATGGTCACCCACTTCATTATGTCCAATAAACCGGTTGTAGGTGTACATCAAGGTATCTTCTACCCCTTTTGCCATTACTGGCCCAGTCAATTGCATGCAGCGGAGAAAGAAATCGGCTAAAGCAGTTTGGTTCGGCGATTGATAAGCTACCTGCGCTTGCTGAAACTGATTTCGAAATTGATCGACCAGCTCTTGGTCGAGCTCGGGGTTCTTCATCAACTTTTCAAAAAGTGAAGACACAAGTTCGAAGTTCCTTATTGACAATGGAAAGCAATCATCATAAAGCCGATAGACCGGAAAAAGTGCAATAAAGGACTTTAAAATGTCCTTTAGCGCATCCCGCTTCTCTTGGTCAACAACACCCAGAAGTGATGCTAACGATTTGGCAAGATTGTCGAGCTCTCCCTGCATCTGATCTGTAAGAATCTTACATTTTTTTGCATATTGATCTTTTTTAATTGATAAGTTTTCGCCAGTAACTTTGCGATAATAGTTATTCAATATTTTCTTTCCCGACTGGCAGGAACATACATTATTACAAACTGATAAAAAATCATAGCCCGTTGTTCCCTGTATAGGCCAGTCGATCGGGAGCTTCTCTCCTTTCTCCAGTATCTTTTCAGCGACGATATACGTTTTTGGACCGATATATTTTCTCAAATTGTAGAGGTAGGCTGTGGGATTATAAAGTCCATCGATATGATCAATGCGGAGTCCATCAATCAGCCCCTCGTCAACGAGTGTTTTGATTAGCTCATGAGACTGCTTGAATACTTCTTCGTCCTGCACATTTAAACAAATTAGTTCGTTGACCGTAAAAAAACGTCTATAATTTATTCGTTTATGTGTATGCCACCAAGGAGAAAGCTCATAATTCTGACTAGTTACCAATTCAAGAATACGATCGGGATCCGCATTAAAGCGTTGCAGCGTAGACGTAAGTATCTCGCCTGAGAGACCTTTAAAGATGTGTATTCGCAACTGCTTCCACTCTTCGTTATCTCCATTGGCTTGAGCGGTATTTATCTGAACCAAAAGGCCGCTAAAATCGGCTTGTGTGTTCCGTAAATAATCGCCCAATATAAAGCCATAGGATTCTGGTGAAATTGGATAAACATTTCCTTGATAAGAAAGTCGAAGACTATCATCGGAAAAAACGACTGTAATTTCATTGTCTGATATTGCTTCATCCAAAGTCTTTGCTAATATAGGTACCATTAATTTTCCCTGCTCAAATAAATTCGAACTATAGCAGGTATCAAAAAAACGGCTAAATGTTGATGACTGTCCAAATTCCAGCAAATCCATGAGCCATTCGTTCGCTGGATGAAATGCCATGTGATTTGGAACGATATCCTGAATCCATTTGATATTGGATTCTCTTAATTGTTTCTTAATAGCCCTGAGCTCGTCGAGTGTACCTAATTCTGGATTTATCTGATGCATATTAACACCGTCATAGCCATGGACACTCCCCGGCGTTGATTGTAAAATAGGTGCAGCATAAATCGTATCTATACCTAGATTAAGCAGGTAAGGAATTATGGCTTTAAAATCAGCAAAGTTAAACGCTTTATGAAATTGAATTCTGTAGGTTGTATTTGGCTTATTAATGGATACATTTCTATTCGTCTGCATAGTGCTGGATTTCATTTTAGTTCAGAACGCCAGCCAGCCATTTTAGTTCAATCGTTTTTCAAAAAAGGGAAGTTGAAATGAGATGGAAGGGGGTTGAAAATAATAAGGCAAAAAAATAATTTAAAATTAAAACGAATCTTTCTGAGCTGCGTTCTACCTGTACTTCTTCAATAATTGCAGTTTAAATTATTATAATATGAAAAAAATAGGAATTACGTTTTCCGCTTTTGATCTGCTTCATGCAGGTCACATTAAGATGCTCGAAGATGCCAAAGAACAGTGCGACTTTCTGATTTGCGGTCTGCAGACAGATCCAACGCTGGATCGTCCAGAAAAAAACAAGCCGACACAATCGGTATTTGAACGCTATATGCAATTAAAGGCATGTAAACATGTGGATATGATTATCCCTTACGCTACTGAGCAGGACCTCGAAGATGTTTTACGTTCATACAAAATACATGTTCGCATTTTGGGTGATGAATATATGGATAAGGCATTTACAGGCAGACAGTATTGCGAAGAAAAAGGGATACGACTTTATTTCAATAGACGGGAAAACAGGTTCTCGAGTTCGTCTTTGCGGAGAATAATTGCATCGAAGGAAAACACTAGTAAGGGCGCCGTGGTCAGTATAAACGATGGGGCTAATTACGCGTTAAAGCGCATAAACGCATAAACTAATAGTAAAAATATGATTATAGGTATTATTTTCGGCGTATTTGACATGTTGCATGTAGGCCATATCGTTGCGCTACAGGAAGCGAAGAGTCAGTGTGATTATCTCATTGTGGGACTTAAAACCGATTCAAATGTACAGGAAGCTGATGGCCATGACACGGCTCAGACCATGGTCGAAAGATTCATCAAATTGGAAGGCTGTCAGTTTGTTGATGAAATCATCCCTTTTGAATCGGATCACGACATTACAGATATGCTTCAGTCACTACCTGTCCACAAATTCTTTATAGGGGAAGACTATAAGATGGTTGATTTTTCAGGCAGAGATTATTGTATTTCAGAGGGAATTGAAATTTGTTATACCAAGAACAAAAACCGATTTTCAAGTCAGTCGCTTCGAAAAATTGTGAGTGAAAAAGAAATTGAGAAGGCGGAAAGGAGTTTTGGCGCAAGTTTAAAATGCCATTCCGCAAATATTATTTCAACTACACCCCAATAAAGGAGCAATGAAATATAGATACTGCAGGCTTGTAAACAATAACAATATCGTTCGTTATGAAAAAAATCAATATCGGTATTATTACGAGTTTAAGAAAGCAGTTGTTTGCCTATCGCATCCTCTTTTCTGAACATGTACAAAGTCCCGCAAGGGTTGTCCTGGAAGCAGCATCTCTTGAATCTATTAGCAGCAATTCTCTCATTCATGAAAAGCCTGAATTGCTGCTGCTCGATTATCGTTTGGTATTTAAAGATACCGCCCTTTTCTTTTCGCTTCTAAATAATCGCTATCCAAACCTGATCGTTATTGTTCTTGTGGATCAAACTCAGCTAAAAGAAGCGAAGCGATGTCAACGGTTTGTTGATGCCTATGTAGCCCCAAACATAGAGATTCTCCAGCTTTTTACACAGATTAGGAATCTAACAGTACGCGCTCCCTTCATGAACGCACATTAGTATAACAAGTGATGGCTTCGTTTTTTAATGAAATACCTGAGATAAGCGTATAAATAACGTGTACTTTGGGGCATTATCGAGAAAATTCCAATCGCAAAAATTTAATACGGTTTTAAATCCTTAGCTGATTATGTTGGCGCGACTCACACAGTGATTCTAACATGCTGATAATGAACAGTCATGACCAATATTAAGTATAAATTACATCTTCCGTAATATTTACCTAAAGATCGTTTCAGCGTTCCAACACGAAGCATTTTGACTAAAATCTGCACTGTTGTTGTTCTATAATCGCCGTAACATTTAGAAAATAACAACATGCAGCACATCGAGATAAACTCATTTTTTAAAGAAAAAAGAAGCCTACTCAAAAATTTCGCTTCGCAATTTACTTCAGATCCGGAGATTAAAAATGATCTTATACAGGACACCATGGTTAATGCATTAAAATCCATCGAAAAGCTTATACATAATCCTAAGGTGGGCTCATGGTTGTATGTGATTATGCGCAACATTTATATTAACCATTACAGAAAAACAAAACGTACTGAGAACTATCACCATGAGTATGCAGCTTTAGCCAGTGCGGATTCTGTTTCAACAAATTTAAGCAGCAGCAAATTTATCCAGGATGATATCCAAAAAGCATTGCGTCAGCTTTCCGAAGATAATTATGAAATTTTCAACATGTTCCTAGAAGGTTATAAATATCATGAAATCGCCGAATACATGCAGATGCCTGAAGGCACTATTAAAACACGCATTCATTTTATTCGAAAGACCATGCAAAAGCAGTTAGCAATATATCATTAATACACGGCATATATTAAACTATAAAAAAATAAAAATTAAAACTATTTACAAATAAATCTTGTTATTTAAACATTATCACTAAATAAATAAATATTATGATTTCAAACAAAACATTACTTGCTTCACTAGCTACCGCAGCGATTTTAGTTTCGTGTAATAATCAAACACCGCAGGAAAAGGCGGCTGAGAAGATGGAGCATGCGGAGGAAAAAGCAGCCGACGCCAATGAAGAGGCAATGAAAACTTCCGAAGATGCTGCGACGAAAGATGCAGAAGCTGTTGTTTATTCCGATAAAGCGGCGGCTAATGCAGCCATTGCTTCAGTGACAGCCCCTGTCCTTTCCAATGATAAAGCCAAGGAGCTTTATACAAAATTAGGTAAAACTTGGGTGGATCGCATCAATGCAGAGTCTGCAGATCAAGCGTTGGATAAAGAGAAATCACTGTTGGATATTAAAAACGAGATCGAAAAAAGTCTTGCTGATGGAAAAATATCTGCTTCGGATAAAGATAACATCATGAAATACCAATCGGATTGTTTAGCCGCTATTAAAGCTGCGCTCTAGAACATACGAGCAAAATAATCAATAAATCATAGGATATTTTGCGATTCACTTTCAAATCGTAAGATATCCTATTATTTTTGTCGTTATCCTTACGGCTCCATTGATTAAAGAAAGATGAAAATTATGAAAATCCATTCGACCAATTATTTTAACACATTGATTGAAGCTGCTGCAGATACCAAAGTAGTTAAGGGCACTATTCCACCATCAAAAAGCAATAAAACCGTTGCTGAACGACAATATGAATTAATCGCCTCTGCACCTTATCAGTATACATCTGACGATATTATTTTCCAAGTCTATGCGGAAAGAAGGGATCTAACGCCAGATGAGTATCCCGAAGCAAGAGCAGTTTTTTTCTCAAGAGGACAAGCTTGCCTGCGAGCTTCCCCCCTTACAAAAACCTATGGGTATGGGATTCATAGTAATAGTGAAGGCAGGATCGCTCTATATGGAATGGAAACAGCAATTTATCAGAAGTTTGTAGCGGATGATAATACAGCGAAAGTTAAAGCAATGAGGTCTACTAGGTAGCACTTGCACAATAAAATGGTATTGAAAAAATTAACATTTCTCATGAGCAATCAATTGCTCCAAAAAAGAAATCTGCCGTTCGTTTATTTTCTTCCTAGCTTCCGCAAATGTAAACCAACCTCCGCGATCTACTTCTGGATAAGTTTGCATTTTTCCGGATTTCGGCGGCCATTCCATTTCAAAGGTATTGCTTACCAGATCAGCAGGATCTATATCTCCTTCAATTGCCCAGCACTTAACTATTTTTCCTCCTTTCTGTTGAATAGCTTGTAGCGCAATAAAATTTCCGCTGGGAAGATAGCCTGTCTCTTCAATAAATTCCCTTTTGGCTGCTTCAAGTTCATCTTCATACAAATCGATTTCTCCCTTAGGAATTGTCCAAGAGCCTTCATCTTTTTTCGTAAAATAGGGACCACCAGGATGTACTAAGAAAAAATAAATTTCTAGCGCCTCAAATTTATACAATAACAATCCAGCACTGGTATTTATCTTTTTAGCCATTGTTGCTGCTATTCCGTAACCGAATCCATGTAGGGGCATGATCGCTGCTCTTTTCCCAGCCGCGAACATGGCGATCAATACCGCCTTCAATCAAACGATTCTGAATTGAAGGGCTTAATAGGATATGATCTATACGCAAACCGGCATTTCGACTATAAGCCTGACGAAAGTAATCCCAGAACGTATACACCTGCTGATCCGGAAAAAGCTGACGAATCGCATCCTGCCAGCCCGCTTCAAGAAGTTGACTGAAAGCCTCTTTAACCTCCTTTCTGAACAATGCATCGTCGACATATTTTTCAGGTTTATAGGTATCCATTTCAGTTGGAATAATGTTAAAATCGCCGATGAGTATCGCTGGAATATCCATACTAAGCAACGTTTTGGCCCGCTTAGCTAAGCGCTCAATCCACGTCAATTTATACTCAAATTTGGGCCCGGGAAATGGGTTCCCATTGGGCAGATAAAGACAGCAAATCGCGACTTGCTGGATCATAACCTCCAAATAACGGCTTTGAACATCTTCGGCATCACCTGGAAGCACTCTAGAGATTTCTTCGATCTCATATTTAGAAAGAACCGCAACCCCATTCCAGCTTTTTTGACCGTGCCAAACGGCATGATATCCGATGGCATTAATTTCTTTCAGTGGAAAACGTTCCTGCGGAGATTTCAACTCCTGGAGGCATACAACATCAGGCGATTCTTCGGCCAACCAGCGAAGCAAGACTGGTAGACGCGCATTGATACCATTAATATTATAGGTAGCTATTTTCATGAACTCATTTTTAACTTAAATAAACAACCAAAGGAACCTCTTTATTGTTTGAAACTGCTAAGAAAAATTTAAGCGAGGAAAATTGAACATCTTTAGCAAAACAGCACTTATTTATGAAATTTGTATGGGATTAAATGACTATTTAAGTGATACGACTATAAATTCATTTCTCCAACGCTATAAATACGTATTTAACCTGTATTTTTCGGAAGTTCCTTAGCTACCCTACGCTATTTCTATTCAAAAACTACGGTTAAAGCTTCATAAACATCCTTTAGGTATAAATTTTGTTTCAATTACATCAAAAGAATTTACACTCAAATAGCGTACGGATATGGAAAATATTGAAAAGAAAGCAAAAAAAATAGGTTTGGAAAAAGGCTACTATTTATTGCTAATGGCCATTTTGGATCTTCCAGTTGAAGAAGTACAAAATACAGTAAAGGAGGGTTAAATCATATGAAAAAAATAGCAATCATCAGTACTTGTCCGCCTCAAGAATGTGGGTTAGCAACTTTTACGAAAGACCTTAAACAAGGTATGGAATTCGATCCTACTGTACAAATTGACATCATCGCTTTATCTAAACATGGATTAGAGGATTTTAATGAATCTGTACGCTTTGTCATCTTTCGGGATCGACTTGATAGTTATCATCAAGCAGCTCGTATCATCAATGAGGAATATGATTATTGTATTGTGCAACATGAATTTGGAATATTTGGTGGTGCCGACGGTATTTTCATCACACAAATCGCCAACAATCTTACTATACCATTATTAACCGTATTTCATACTATTCTGCAAACCCCTTCATTGCAGCAGAAAGAAATTATGGAATTACTTCTGGAAAAATCTCAGGTGGTTGTCAGCTTATCGCCAAAAGGAGTAGAATTGTTAAAGGAGCAATTTGATTCGGCTCTTACGGATAAAATTAAAGTTATACCGCATGGCGTGCCGCAGTTTGACTATAATCAGGGGTTAGCCAAGTACAGGTTGAATTTACAGCAAAACTTTGTGATGATGACTTTTGGTTTAATCGGAAGAAGTAAAGGGCTTGAATATGCCATAAAATCCCTGTCGGGTATCGATCTTCCTGGATTCAAATACTTGATTGTTGGAAAAACACACCCCAATGTGCTTGCCCATGAAGGTGAATCTTACCGATTCGAACTTCAAAATTTAGTTGATCAACTAGGTTTACAGGATAAAGTTGTTTTTATTGATAAATTCTTAACGGATGAAGAACTTAAAGAGTATCTGACGGCATGCGATATATACTTATCCCCATACCCTCACGAACAACAAATAAGCAGTGGAACCTTATCTTTTGCAGTAGGCGCGGGAGCTGCAGTTATCTCCACTCCTTACTGGCATGCCAAAGATCTATTGAAAGATGATCGTGGCATTCTCACTCCGTTTAACGACATAGAATCCATGCGTGGCAACATCAAATTATTGTATACCTCCCATCGACTACTCGCTTGGCATCGTTTCAAAGCACGCAGCTACGGAGAACAAACTGTATGGAAAAACGTAGCAAAAATGTATATCGAACTTCTAAATGGAGTAACAACACCGGTGAGATCTTTAATTGATTATGAAAAATACCTCTCTTTTGATTTGAAAAGAGAAGCATAAAGTTTAAGGGCTGTCCGAGGAGTCTAACTTTTCAGGGCAGTGATTAACGTGGACAGCCCTTCCTTTTTACTATTTTATGTACATCCCATCCAATTCAACAGCCTTTCGGATAATCAATTCTCAAACGGATTGGCTTGACTTTTTACTCACCCTATTTAGTCGTAATAGCCTATTTAAAGTTTCGAATGCCTTTATGGTATAAATGGCCTGCGCTTCTTCCATTTTGACGCTCGATTGAAGTTCAATTTTTTCGGTAGATATAATCTTGTCCTTTTCAGCAATTGAAATATAGGCGAACAATTTACCAGCTGATTCGGGCACGGCTGTTGCATATCCGGTTGTGGCAATAGCCCATGTTGTACCAAACAGGTTGCTTACTGCAAGTGCCATTTCTTCGGTAATTTTCGGAGATACGCAGTCGCATCTTTCGGCTTCCTTTGCATCTACCTTTAGTATTTTTATCTTAGCATTGATCGTATAGGTGGTCACTCCCCCAGCGAAAACTTCCATTGCTCCCTCCATCTGTGAACAGGCTAACTGCAACAATCCCGCTGTCACACTTTCAGCAACGGCAATACGATCTTTAGCATCTTTGAGATTTTGAGCGACTTCGCGCAGTAACAATTCTGGAAACTCTATTTTCATTATATATTAATATAAGGTCATCTACATATGAAGGCATTGCCTACGCTATCTTTATGCCACATGGTATATTTTAATCTCAGGATTATTGCTTATTAGTGGCTTTAGTGCAACGAGGATGATATTATTGTATAATTCTGTTGACAAAAAGGCCTCAGCATCTTCATAAGTATCAAAGCCATATAAGAGCTGT
The DNA here is from genome assembly GCF_002377215.1 of Sphingobacterium sp. UBA3519. Taxonomy (NCBI): domain Bacteria; kingdom Pseudomonadati; phylum Bacteroidota; class Sphingobacteriia; order Sphingobacteriales; family Sphingobacteriaceae; genus Sphingobacterium; species Sphingobacterium sp. UBA3519. Next base: position 67,088 of record NZ_DFPI01000030.1, on the reverse strand, counting down.
ATATCCTCATCACTGAAGAGTAGCTCCTGTGTTTTCGCTCCTTTTATTTGTTCTCGAAATAAATCTTTGAACTTATTATATGTACTTGTCAATTCCCCCCTATTGGAAGAATTCATTTTTAACACAATTTGCAAATATGCTGTCGTCATTTGTTCCTTATTTTTATTGTCCATAATGGTTTAAATTTCCCTGACCCGGTACGAATGGATTGGAATTGCCCAATCCAAATGTCTCTAAAAACCAAACAGCTTCTAACCAAAGATCGTTTGTAATAAATTAATATTCCTTCGTTATCTAAGCTAACTTTAGCATAAACATTTTAGATGATATGCATGTTAAGTAAAAGGACGATCTTTGCATACTAACATTGAGATAAAATCTATCAGCACATGATATATTCAAAAATAGCGCTGTCAAATGTACTTTTCGTATTAATGGCACTCACTTGTACAGGACAGAGTTTTGATCGCCAACTGAGGAATCAAAAGGAAAAGACGCAAAAGGAATTTTTGAAGTTTATTACTGAAATAGGAAGTAAAATAACGGATTCGACCTTAACGACCGAACAGCAAAATGCACTATTTAACCCGATCGGTGCGTATGCTCATAAAGAACATACTGGCTTAACACGATTGCGCAAAAAATATTTTGAAAAAATACAGGCTCCACCAACAGCACTTAATGCATTTATTTTTGATAGCAAGCCTCCTGAGGAACTGTCAAAAATGTTGGAAACCCCACAATTCACGACAGTAACCTTGCTACAGTGTTATCGACCTATCGAAATAGCGCGACTTATCATTATGGGAATATCGATCTGGCCATGTCTAAAGTAGATAAATCCTCGCCTATCAATTTGATGCTTTCACACGATCCCTCCCATTGGCGCGCAGAGATCCTACCCAAATATCCCACAATCGACGTCACTTTCAGCGGGCATACGCATGGGGGACAATTCGGCTATAACAACCCGAATTATCAGTGGAGTCCGGTCAAATATGCTTACCGCGAATGGGCAGGCCTGTACCGTGAAAAGCATCAGGCACTGTACGTAAATGTTGACTTCGGTTATCTAGATTATCCAAGCCGAGTTGGGATACTACCGGAGATCACTATATTTCACCTGAAGAGTAAAGGTTAAAGCAAATTAAATACTATCCCTGATGGATTTTTCACCCAGTACATATTTTCGGGTAACGCATTAAATTCATCACAGATTTCAACACAATTTCTAATCGAATTTCCTATCGGCTGGTCTGAAATACCAAGAAGTAGCAATTAGAATAATGTATAATAGTGCCGGAGCCATTAAAGCGAAAGAATCTCCCGATGCAATATGCGAATACAAGGCACCAGTAGCCGTAAAGAAAATACCCGCATATGCCCATTCTTTCCAAAGTGGTCTTTTGGGCCAAAGCAAGGCAACCACAGCTAATAGTTTCCAGATTCCTAGTAAAGGAAGTATATAACTCGGATATCCCAAATGGTCTATATTTTGTATCCCACCTGCTCCTTCTGTTTGAATTTTAAAAATCTGTATGATAGCAGTTGACAATAACCCTACAGCCAACCATATGGTTGCTATCCAATAAATTATCCGATTTCTTTTCATAATGCGTTGATTTATTTATTATCCTGTTAATTACTTTACATTCCTAGCCACCTCTCCTATCTTCAACACCCGGTATTATCCTTGCCACCCAAAATAAAGCAGCTCTTTTACTGACCGTTCTTTATTATGTAGCTATTTGACTACAAATATAAATGTAGTTATGTAACTACGCAATATTATTTTCATTTTTTTAAAGCGAGGCATTGAATACAACGGCTATCCTGCGATACCCCAATTAAACCTGCTAATTATTTTTTCATATATTTGAGTTAAGATCAATCCAACGTCACGTAGTAACAACAAAATAACCGTAGTTACTATTCATCGCTGCGGTGGGCCGGAAATTCTGGAAGGATGCCGTAACATTGTGGCTAAACAAGGAGGCTGCAAGGTAGGTGAAGCCGTCATCACAACTGCAGGCAAGCTAGCCGCTAAATATGTAATTCATACAGTTGGACCAGTGTGGAATGGTGTCATTACACCGTTTCTGATGGCCGATACAACACTTAAGCAGATCAAAATAGTATGTTTTGACGATGATAACTTTCTACTGATCAATCAAATAGTAATATAAACCTAACATAAAACTAAGACTACTCCGCTTCAAATTCCCATCTATATTCATAGGAAGGAACAGGCTTATCAATGTGTGGAAATTGCAGTTTTTTGAGTTCCCTTATATGTTCAAAATCTTTATTTAGAAGTAAATATATACCTGCGTTCTTACCTATTTCTCTTAATATTTCTGGGGTAATCTCTTTTTCTCGACTGTTGGCAGATATGATCATTTTTACAAATTGCTTGCCCGATGAAGTTATATACGGATTTAGCTTATAGGGCCCCGGAATACCAGTATTTTCGTGAGATTGTCCTGCCAATACATCATTGATATAGATAGCATAGTCTACATTTTTTATTTCATGGTAGAGAAAGTATGATTTTACGACCGGGGCTATTCCGCTATGAGCAACCTCAGCAACCTCATCATTTTCCCTATCTCCACCGCCACTGTTACACGACATAAACAACACAACACAGTACATAGCAATGACGATATTTTTTTTCATTTCGTATTTTCTCCTTATTTTTAAAACTGTCGCAATATTCCTTTGATAGCGATTCTAAGCCAATACGACCAACAAGTTAACAACCCAATTTAAGGCCTTAAAACAAGAAATTGCGGATGGCTATACAGCTTATTAAGATACAAATTAGTCGGAATAAAATGGGCTATACAGGTTATTTTTTTACAGGAGAAGTAAGAAAAGTGTAACCATATATCAACCTCTTGGCCGTATTTAAAAGAAAGAGAAACTTCCATCTTTTTAAAATTTCTTTATAAGTCACTAGAATTCAGGATATTTGGAAAAATAAACACCCTACCAGTATCTGTTTAAAACATTGGTTATCCAATAGCTGGATAACCTTTTTTGTGCAAGAAGCTATCCTGAAGTTGCCCCACTCTCAATATAGCATGTCGAACAGTATGTAAACACAGCTTCACGATTGTTCGGCTGTCATCTATCTCGGTAAACTTTCGGGACGGCGCATACGATAAGAAGTCCCTGTGATGGCGTGCAAAAAGGCCTCAATATCTTTTATTTCATCTTTTGTCAGATTTAGGGGTTGCATCAATGGATCAGTTACAGGATAAAGTGGATCTTTTGCTTTCTGCTCAGCAGTAGCGGAATTCATCTGCATACCACTATTGTACATATTCAACAGACCGGTCATATTCCAAAACAATCCGTTGTGCATCCACGGATCGGTATTCATCACGTCACGTAGGGATGGTGTACGGAAACGTCCTACATCAGCAGGATCCTTTGTAATCTCGTATCGTCCCAGGTCCTGATATTTCCGTTTGTAATAGGTGAGACCAATATTGTGATACAGATCATCGGTAAAAAATTGACCATTATGACAATTCATACAGCGCGCTTTGGTGCGAAATAAATGAAGACCGCGCACTTCCTGATCAGACAACACTTTATAATTGCCATCTAAAAACTCGTCAAAACGGCTTCTTCTACTTGTTAATGTCCGTTGAAAAGCACTCAAGGCTTTCAGTACCTCCGGCATCGAATAATCGGTTTCCCCGAAAGCATCCACAAACAATTTGTTGTATCCGGGGATGGCCTTTAGCTTGGGAATCAGTTTTGTCAATTCCATATCCATTTCATGATGAGCTTCAATAGGACCCAACGCTTGTTCCTCCAATGAGCCAGCACGACCGTCCCAAAACAATTCCTTGCGTGCATACACATTGAGCAAAGATGGCGTATTACGCGTGCCTTCAAGATGATCATTACCAACTGGTACGGTAAGCTTGTTAGCCCAGGAAGTCTGGGGGTTGTGGCAGCTACTACAGGATATCTGATTGCTTCCCGATAGAATGGGGTCAAAAAAAAGATATTTCCCCAACTTCACATCAGGCTTTTCCATTAAAGAAAAATAACCGGTATCGATCTTGGGTAGAGACTTAAATTCATTCCAATGAGCCCCTACATCAATTGTTGGTTTTGGCCATTCGCTCACCGGCCGTCGATAATAAAGCTGTATCTCATCATCAAAGGCTTGCTGTTGATCTTTCATAGAAAGCAAACCCACAAAACCAACAATAGTGGCCAATACACAAAACTGCTTTTTCATTCTCTCTTAATTATGCTTATAAACAAGTACGATAACTATTTTAAAATATATAAGAAACCCCCAATTTACCCAGAAACCAATTTTTACCCGGTACACTTGACAACGTATAGTCTATCGGCACCAAATTACCCCTACACTGATAATCCATCTGGAGCTGTATGCTCCAATTGTTCTTTGCATGATGCGTGCCCCATACCCAGGACATATTCCAGCTATTACTTGGAGCGGTGTCGTAAAGATAATCCTGATACAGTATCTGCTTCCCAAAATCCCCTGTATTCAACTCAGATACGTAGAGATTATGGCTTGGTGACCATTGTTTAGTATAGGCGATTGTTCCTATTATATCGGCCGACTGGCCGAGCCGGAATGTTCGATTCAGTCCCAGTCCCAGTTTAACTTGATCAAATTCCATTTGGTTACCACTAACACCATCTTTTTTCTCGGTCTTATACATACCAGCATGGCCTTCAAACAAATACTGATGTACGGCTAATTGAGTTTTAAACGAAATTTCATGCCGACGATAGGTGTAGTTATTTGCTAGATAACTATAATTAAAATCCTGTCCATTTTCAATTTGTCCCTGCAGCGCTACTCTTAGCAATCGCTTACGATGCATCTGCCGGCTCCATAAAAAATCGATTGATCCGATATCTTTTTTATAATCATTTAAGGACAAATAGGTCTGTTTTGAGTTATCATTTCGTCTGAATGATTGTTCTTCATTTAGATAGCGACTATTAAAATAGATCTTATTCCTATCATTGGGTTTCAGCAAGATATGCGCGCCGACGCCTTTACGGTGAATAATATCGTTGTAATTGATCTCTTTTAGTCGCTCACTCGCACTTCCAAAACCGTTCATCATCCAATTGACATACAATGGGTCTTCTGTATTGGTTGTATACTTGTCATTTTTATAGCCCACGTTGACCCGTTCAGAACCATATCCCCAAATACCAGCAATATGATAAGAAAATGTTGGCAGATTGTGACCAACACTCAATTCAAACTGCAGGTTCATATCTTTGATATCGCCTCTGGGATCATTATTGGAGTAGTGAGAGCCTAATCGATAATCGATGCCCAGGGAAATCGGGAGCTTAGCATCGAAGAATGCTCTTTGGATTCCCGCATCGAGCTTATAGGTCTCTCGACTGTATTTATTTTTTCGCAACGAACCAAAATACAATGGCGCATCGACATTCCATCGTGACTGATGGCGCAAAGCAGTACTGTCTTCTGCGGAGCGGTCATATGAAAATCTTCCCCAAAAGCTAGTTTTGCGCCAATCGGTCTTCCCTTCCGTATACAATTGGGATTGAATGAGCCCATCAGTTCCTTGCGCCGCCTTAAAGTCCCCTTGCCCCCTGCTGTGCCGAATACCAAATAGAGAAGATCTATTTTTGATTTCCTCAGGAATCCATACCCTATTTCGTATGGCCATATCATGCATTACTACAAATGATGGCTGATACCAATAGGTCAAAGCTGCTGTTGAATCTAAAGAATTAGACGTACTCTGCCCGAAGACAGCGTGGTGGGCTAAGAAAGCCCCCCAAAATAACATGATGTATCTCACACTTTTCATTCAGGTATTTTTTATAAAATACCAGCTTTCCAACGAAAAAGCTGGTATTGGGAATAACCGTTTTTCATTAATCACCAAATCCAAATGGATTTGCTTTTATCGCGATAAAATCTTCTGTGGAATTATTTGTATCTTTTAATTTACGAACTCCATTGTTCGTTTTTTCGGTTTTGCGAATTACAGATTGCGATGAATAGCCACCTAATGGTGCGAAAGTAAAACCTGCATCCTGTGACGCCGTCAATTTTTTAGGAATTCTCGCGTCCTTGGTGTTTGGCTGTACTTCTACGGCATCCATAATCCAACCGACAGGTAACTGTCTGTATTTTTTTGCGGTGGAAGTCGGAACACTGATGGACGGTTCCGCATAGCTCTTCAAATTCTCCACATCTGAACGATTCGCGTACTTAAAAATAACATAAGCATCCCGCCCTAAATTATCCAATATCCAGTCATTCCCCGTATAATCCAATATCTCCACATTGGGAACAGCCGGATTGTCAATATCTGTTGCAAAAGGAGTTTTGCCAGGGATATCTCCAAAATAAACCTCAAAATTAGCTTTACTCAGATCTACTGTAAGATCCGGATTCTTGATGGCTACTTCTTTTCCATTATTACCAACAAACGGTGCTTTATGGTTTAGCGCATTTTGCGCAATTACAATGCTTTTACCAGGTTCCACTGGATAGGTCTTTCCATTGCCAGGAATCATAAATAAATCTCTTAAGTAAACATAGTCTGTATTTTCTGATTCGTAGCCGCCCATTCCTGAAGATTTACTCCAATCCAATTGGCCATTGGATTGATAGTAATCGGATTGACTGGTCGGAGATTGCCTTCCCCATAACCGGCCAAAGTAAAGACTATCGGCATATAAAACACGTTCTGTATTATTGTAAACTTCAAAAAACTGATCCCTGAATACCGCTCCTTCTTTATTATCAGAACCTGCATAGTAAATCTGCTTGATGACAAAGTCGCCCAATAGACCTGCAACCAATTCCATATCCAAAGTCGTAGAACTGGTTAAACTGATTTTTTTCAGCGAAGCATTGAATGTCACGTCTTCAATACTTGATTCTCCTGTCAAACTGTTGTATTGCGCTTTGGGTATCGTAATATAAGCATCAATATCATATTCACCCGGTATAATAGAAGTCAGGTTGACCACACCTTGGGACGAAGAATATGTAGCACTGGTTTTTGTTGCCAGATTGGTTATCTTAACAATAACCTTGCTTAAGTCCAACTTGGTATTAAAATTTTCAGAAGCATATTTTAAATTCAGCTTAATATCCAGCGGTTGTACACCGGATGTATTATCTTTTTTACAGGAGATAAAAGGTAAAAAGAGAAAAGGAATTAAGTAACGAGTTTTCATTGTGTTTAGTTTTTATGTTAAAATTTATAAGTCAGTTGGGCGCCATAGTTGGGAGATGAATTTGGGGCTTGCACTGAAGAAGCTCCTTCCCTATAAAAGCGCGGTTGGTAATCCAGAAAATTATAGACGTTAAATGACAGGTAAATATTCTTGCCTATTTCCTTGGCCATATTGAGACCAAAGTTCCAGTAGATGTAGTTGTTTTCAATATTTACCAAGTCAGCTTCATTTTTCCTTGCTGTGTATAATTCGAGATGCTTCGGATTGTATATATCAAATTGATCAATGATATGATACGTATAATCACGTGTATAATATCCTACAGGAATAATATCTCGGTAATTAGATTTATTGTAGTTTAATAATTCACAGTCTGCACTCAGTTCAATAATCAAACGCAAAGCGGGAAAATGAGTTGAACTTCGTAACTGCGCTCGACTTAAATAGTTCTTGGTAGATTTGGACGGAAAAAATCCAAGGATAACGTCATCTAACGCTGCCTTTTCGGCATTAAAATTCAAACGGCTCAGCGCACTGGAACTAGAATTGGCTAGGGTAAATGCGGCAGTAGCGGAGAAAGTTGTCATAATCTGTTGAATTCTAGGTGTAGAATACATGACTTCCGCACCAATATTGGACGATTTATTACTATTGGCAAAGTACAGATTGGACATTAAATAGCTTCTCGTCCCCGTCTGTTCAACTATTGGTTTACCCCCGGGCACCTCAGTAGCCGAATAGGTAGGCAAGTCAATGAGTTGATCAGCCGTAACCGTGTTGATTCCGCGCGTATTTTTTTTATAGAAAAGATTCGTACGTAGCTGATGCCCATTCTTATGCCATGAAAACGATGATTCCAGCGTTTGCCCTACACTACTTTTGAGATTGCTATTATCTTTTTCATAACGCCGCAAGTAAATCAATGCCATACTTTCGTCAACCTTACCATTATAAGAGTTGAGCAATATAATTTCATCAAAAGTAGGCCCGGGATATAGTTGTGCTAATCCAGGAGATTTGAAGGATAAGCCGTATGCTAGCCCAATCTGAGTTGATTTAGAAAGTGAATAATTGATGTTGGTTCTTGGAGAGATGGAAGAGTGACCATTCATAAGATCCCAGCGAACGCCCGCCCGCATGCTAAGATCCCTTCCCCATACTTTTGTCCGCATAGCATCCTCCGCATACAAGCCCAGGTTTTGCAAAGCGTTTGTTAATGAAAAATCATAATACCTATCCGATCTCGCTCCAAGATCCTTTTTGGGAATAGAAGGATCTGCAATTCGCCCCTTTCCACGGTTGATGTCATAACTATAGTTACTTCCAAAGTTTATTTTGTGGATAATATCGCCGGTAATTGCGATGGCATTTCCTTCCAATCGGGCATTTAAATTCAATGGTCTATTATCCACATGATCTAGCGCAGTATACTGACCAGGTGCATATTGTCCTTCTACAATTCCAGTTTGCACAGAATCGGTATAAAGCACGACTGCACCATTATAGTAATACTCCCGATAGGTTTTCTGCAGTGTTGAACTTATTCCTGCATTGAGACTAATGCTTTTAAGGAATTTATGGTCCAATTTGTAACTGGTTCGGCTAGCAGCATTCCAACCCCGGCCGCCAAAAGAAATGGCATTCGAGAGTGGGTCATCTGGATCTTTTCGGACCTGATCAATAACTTTATTGTAAGAGCCTGAGAAGGTTTGTTTCAGACGCTTATCTGCGCCAAAATAGTTTGTCCATATCAAAGTTCCGTTTACGCGGTCGTATTGTTTCAGCTTATCTCTATTGTCTGCGTAAGACTGCACATAACCTAAATCCACATTAATTGTCCCAAGCTTTTTTCCGAGCTGCATTCCCTTAGACAGACCATATGAAGTTGCATTGCTCCGCACTTGAAGCCTAAAAAAAGCCGGAGTCTTGCCAGCCTGCCTTTCGATAATAACGGCACCATTTGATAAATCGCCATAGCGTGCCGGTGCTACGCCAGAAATAACTTCCAAATGTTCGATATTTTCTATCGGAATCTGACGCAGATCCAGACCGCTAAACACATTTTCTCCAGAATAGAATTTTCCCGTTGTCGGTCGACCGGTTAAACCATAATCTGAAGGTCTAATTGCATTCGTTGCGGAAGACATGCCAAATATTCCAGCGTTCCGCCCTTGCATATTACCATTGTTACCCAAAACCATGTCATCCATTATGATAGCGACACCAAAGGAGTTATTCAGTTCATTCGCGTCTCGCGATCGTCCTGTAGTCTCACTAAAAGCACCTCTCAGCGTCAGATTTTGCATCTCCTGCACAGAAGGGGCTGTATTCTTCCGGTTTGGCAATCGGTTCAGCAGATCGTTTAAACTTAGCGCCGGATAACGTTCAATCATTTCGCGATCAAATACGAGTGATGAGTTGCTCAACTCCCCTCTCTTCGCCTGTACCCCAACTTCTTCAAGAGCAAGACTCATATCTTGCAACAAAAAATTTTCAATCTTTTGCATCGAATCTAACAGGACTGTCCTTTCAACCTTTTTCTTACCAATGTAGGAAACCGATAGCGTAACAAGTTTGCCATACTGCTCTTTAGGGATGGTTAAACGATATTCACCACGCCCATCGCTCATACTGGAGAATCCTAACTGATCCAAAATAACGGTACTTCCCAATAGGACTTTCTTATTACCATCAGTGATCTTTCCCCGGATGTATATCGACTGTGCATGCGCAACTGCAATTGTGTAAAATAAAATAAAACTACTCCAATAGGGCTTTTTCATAAGTGAGAATAAAAGCGCACAAAAAGGCACATCTATTTAAAATGATTCTAAACAGATGCAAATGTAACGTATTTTAACACAGAATTTCAAATTATTTTTAATAATTCTAAATAAACTACTGCATAAAAAATTAAATATGAACTAGAAAGACGCAAAAAACAGAATACTGATACCGGTAATTTTTACTTCGAAATTGTGCGTAATGCTTTTCGAATAATGTAGTGTGTTTCCTTGGTATTACTTTCTTCTTCCCAACGATGACAAAGTGCTCTAACAAAACCAGGTTGGCTTTTGCTTGCGTCATTCAGCCAATTTGCGACGCTATCCCGAACATATTTTGAAGGATCGGATTTTAGCGGTTCTAAAATAGGCAAGGCTAGACTTGGTTCCTGCTTCAACCGATCGATGTGCTTACACCATACGCCCCTCGGTCGGGTTGACTCCGTAGCCAAACGCCTCACATTTTCATCCTTCTCCATCGCCCATAGGCTCAGATAGGTAATGCTCCTGTCCAAATCAAAAGCTATCCTATTACGGATGGCCATCCAGCTGATTTCTCGTACACCAAAATGTGTATCTGCAGCAAAAGGACGTATTGATGAAAGCAGTTCCTCAATTTCAAGCTGTTTATCATTTCCAATCGCGTAGGTCGCCCAGCAACGCACGAGATCTGCAGGATGATTGAATAATATTGTCAGGAAGGTATTATCACGATTTTGTGTGATCATGTCGAACAGCGCACGTCCGATCGTTTCATTGATGGAATTTACCGTCGGTTTCTGTAACTGCTCCAAAAGCAACAAGATTGGCTTTAAGTAGTGAATGCGCGCATTCTGCTGAAGAATGTGCGCAAGTAAAAGCCGTTGGTCAACAGCTAGCCACTCTACAAGATTTGCAGTTTCAATCTCACCGCGGTTCAGACTGGCTAGGCAGTCTATTGAAATATCAGCTGTCCGCCTTACCCCTTTACGTTGTACTTTGCTCATAGCTGTATGATTAACGCATCAATATTAGTCTTAGCTCGGGATTACAGTAAGGACACCAGTTGCCGCGGAAAAAGGCCACGCTAACCGTTCCATTCTCCAGAAGTTTTCCGAGCTCAATTTTGCTATGCAGCGAATTCATCAAACTAAAATTCGGGACCTTGTCCCCTATCTGCAGGCTCTTTTCGATTAGATCGCCAGACTGAAGATCCTGAATGGATCTGCCAAATATTTCCTTTATTTCAAGACGAAGATTAGCTAAATTCGCATTTAATTTAGCAATTTTGTGTTCTAAATTTTTCATGATGCTGTACGTTATTTCTGCAAAGTTTTAAAAGTAAATGCACAATCACAATACCGCATATTATTATCCCTATGGGGCAAAAAAGTCAATTTTATGAGTATAACAGAGAAAGCAATAAAACAAAAAATATGTCCATTGGAATTTGCCGTCAATGCGATTAGCGGGAAATGGAAAATTCCGATTGTCTGGCGTATCAATGAAGGGGAAAAACGCCCAAGTGAAATGCTTCGTGGTATTGCAACAGTTGATAGACGGGTGCTAAACCAACAATTGGCCGAAATGGTCAATGATGGTATTTTAAGTAAACAATCTTTCCATGAGCTTCCTCCCAGAGTGGAGTATTCATTGACACCCTTAGGGAAAAGTTTAGTGGAAGTACTCTGGAAATTAAATGCCTGGGGAGAACTTTTATTGGAAAATTCCAATAAAAATTAGCACAAAGGGGCAGATTCGAGCCACACACCGATGCGCTATTTGTACGAAATGCGTTCGCCCCAGCTATGACAGCTATTTACGAAAACTGCAAAACACAAAATGCTGTTTCGTGTCGAAGGGTGTTATATGGTCAATAGTCATACATTCAATTTTCCTAAAACATGTCTGGAATAAATCGCTTATTGATTGTGCTGAATACTGTTTAATAGTAATGCCACTACATTTCTTTGGCCCCTGTTCAGAAAAAGTTCCAACGACTAAAATACCTCCCACCGCAATTGATTGATCTGCGATTTTGATGTAACGATCAATCTCCTGGCGAACAGTCAAAAAATGAAAGGTGGCCCGATCATGCCAAAAATCATAAGTTGCGTCGGGAACGAAATCCAAGATATCCGAAACAATCCATTTGACTTTAGTCGCCTCATCCCCTAATCGCTTCTTCGCTCGTTCAATTGCAGCGTTGGATATATCCAATACAGTAATATCTTCAAATCCTGCTTTCAGCAAGAAATCAACCAGGAAACTGTCACCACCACCTATATCGATGATTTTCGCCTTTTTTGGAAGGTTAGCTTGCTCTACAAAATGTAGCGATGCTTCTGGATTGGGCTGGTACCAGCTCACTGATTCCAGCGGCTTGTTTTCGTATATGTCTTCCCAATGCTTCTTTCGATTAAAATTTTCCATCTGTCTATTGTCCTGGTAAAATTTGATGATTGATATCTAATGCCCTAAGGTTTAGGGCAAAATTTTTAGCTCCTTAAAGACTTTCCGCGTATCTCTTTGCGGCAGCGCGAGAAATCAGGACGATTGAACTTGCGGTCCTGAATAAGCCGCGTTGCAAAGAAATAAATCTTTTCTTTTTGCTCAACATAACCTATCCACCATCCGGTATTGATCTGATTGGCCATAGTCCATCCGTTTTAGACCAAACTGTACCCGCAATCCTGTCTATTCGAAAATATCCATATTTTCATCATAAATAGGGCTTTTCATATCCAGAAATTTCAACACACTGTGAAATACGTGATTTTGGGTCAACGTTTTATTTGGTTTCAACTGTTTTGAATGATCAGAAACCCAAACAATAAAGGGAATCTCGTATTGCTCTTTTGGTGCAATGCTCATCGGCAATCCGTGCATATAAAGGTTATTTTCACCCAGCGATTCGCCATGGTCCGAGACGAACAACATGGCACTATTATATTCCTTCAATTGTTTTAGATCCTCAATCAGATTATGTAAAATATAATCTGTATAAACAACGGTGTTATCATAAGCATTGATCAACTCTTCTTTAGAACAGTTCCCGAGTTCAACACTATTGCATACAGGTTTAAACAGCTCGAATTGAGCGGGATATTTTTTGCTATATGTTGGCCCATGGCTTGTACTTGTGTGGAGCACAACAAAAATTTTATCTTTTTTACTGGAGGATATTCGCTCCTTTAGACCTGTTAAAAGTACCTCATCGTAAGCACATCCTTCACCCTTACAATTTGTGGCAAGTTGATCATTTGTTTCATATTCTTTAATATGTACAGGTGGCTCCCCCCAATTACTTGTTCGCCAGATCACATCGACATCATTTCTATAGAGATAGTTCGGCAGGATTTCGTACAAATCATCTGTATTTTTATGCTCTAATATACATTTTACTCCTGCTGTCGTATAGGTGGAGCAAGAAGTTGCGTCAAAATGATAAAGATTGGGTGTTTTGGAAAGTAGCGGATTTGTATTCTTTTGATAGCCATATAAGGAAAAGTTATCCCTTCGAGCAGATTCACCAATAACAAGGACAACCACTGTCTTTTTGTGGTCAGTTATCTTCGCATCTGGCAATAAAATCTCTTTTTTATTTTTTTGATGTTCGTGAATGTAAAAACGCGAAATATTGACGGTATAAGACCACGGCATGGCAAGTGCGCCCAAAGTCTTCGAATTCTTGTCGATCCATAACCAATTAGTCGCATTGGCGAATATTAAAATAACGATAAATAATAGCGAAAGTGACGAAGTGATAAAGAACTTCTTTGGTTTATCCTTTATTATTTTTGCTTTAATAATGAAGATACTGGGAATAATACCGAGAAAAACGAGATAAACGATCAATTTCAGGGAAAAGAAACCGCTGGACTCGGAATAACGGGTATTCAAGATATTGCCGATCATGGTTTCATCCAAAATAACGCTATAGGTATTTACAAAATAAACGGCTACTGAATTGATAAGAAAGAACAACACAAGTATCGATTTCCCGAAGCGACGCGAGGCTGAAAAAAATAGATAAAGTACTAAAGCATTCATTACCAGCATCAAAACCATTAGACTGCCGATGAGAACAATGCCCCCAAAGCTTTTATAATCAACATTTTTAAAAACAAAAGTATAAAATGGAAAATGGAAGAATATAAAATTCAACACACTCATGAAAAGGACAAAATGAACTAGTTTTAAGCTATTTTTTAGCATAAACGGTAATGGTTTTATAAAGTGTACTAATTAAGCAGATAAATGTAAAATAAAATATTAGCAAATTATCATTAATTATTCTATTGACCAATACTATACTGAAAACGAGGAATAATAAAATGAAAATTGGATAATACCGTTGGTCGTTGACCCAATTCCATATTTTAAATTCCCTGCTAAAAAAAATTCCGAGCAGTCCCGAAACATATCCTATAATACAGCCACTAACTACATCTAATGGATAATGTGCTCCCAACGCGACGCGAGATAAAGCAAGCATTAACCCAATACATGTTAAACAAAAAAACCACATTATTTTATAACTCAATCGTTGCGGCATAAAAGCATACATGATAACGGTCAGCGTTGTAAATATCGTAATGGAATGGCCCGAAGGCAAGCTATTGTTACCAAGAAGCATCTTACCAGTAATCAAAAAACTCGTTTGATTAAACACCGCTGCAGGTCGAGGCACAGCAAATGCCACTTTTAAAACAATGGAAAAAAAAGCTGAAATTAGCGATGCTGATATCAATGCTTCCCATAATTTAGGCGCATATAATACAAAAACACTCAATAGTGACAGGCTAATTAAACAATCTCCAAACTGTGTAAAATTAGACTCAAGATTTGGATATTGTCCGAGGTAAGCATTTATTGTGAAAAAGCTATTCTTCTGAATGACCGTATAGCCATATACATTCAATGCATGATTAAAATAGAGAAATAGAATGAGCAGAACTAATAGAAGTATAGGTAGAAAGAACAAGGGTTTTCTAAGCCTAGCATAATTATGGGTTATCGTCGAATTCATATTCATCGTCTACTCGTCTTTTAATCGAGTAAAGAACGGTTCGAATTCTGTAGAAATTTAGAATTTTAAGCTTGAACATATTTTGTTTAATCTATTGGATCCCTTTGCCGTTAGGTCAGGAACGTTCTATATATTGATAAATGCCAAGTCTGTCCATATGCATGGCATATTTTGACGGGTGCGTTTTTTCCATTTGCCGGTATCTGTCGCTTGATATTTTTATTACGGATGTTGCCATGGACTGCGATACCCTCTCTGCAATAATTGAGTTGCTTCAGGGTCATTAATACATATTTTTTGCGTAGGATCATAAATCAGGGGCCGATTCAACTGCATCGACAAATTGGCTAATATGCAACTTGCGGTGGAGATATAGCCTTCTTCAATATCGGCTACAGGTAGGTGATTATTTTCAATTGCTGATAAAAGATCGAGCATGTGTCGTCGCGTTGCCGGAGCTGTATGCAGTTCTATTCGATGCTCTTCCAGATCTTTAGGAAACGTCTCTTTTTCTAAGATAACATCCTTTCGGATAGTCTCACCTTCTCCGATGGGAATGAACTCATATTTCATCACACTTCCCTTTAAAGTACCTTTGTCACCGTATATAACAAATGCCCAAGGATATTCAGGGTCTGTTGCTGCTCCCCATGTCCTATGCTGCCAGACACAGTTAAGATCTTCGTATTCAAATAGAGCGGTCTGCGTATCTGCAATCGTCGATTTGCCTTCTTTTTGGACATAAATACCACCTTTGGCACTCACGCTTTTGGGCCATTTAAGTTGCAAAAGCCAACGTACCGTATCAAACATATGCATTCCCATATCGGCGGTTATCCCATTTCCATAAGCCATAAAGGTTCGCCACCAGCTGCCATGCGGTAAACCATCATAAGCTCGTAAAGGTGCCGGTCCTGTCCATAACTCATAATCTAAGAACTCTGGAACTTGTTGTGTAGGCGGGTTACCATTTTTCCGCATATGATAGTAGCAGCACATCTCCACATGCGAAACCTTACCAAGCAGGCCGCTATCGACCACACGCTTCTTAGCGTCGATGAGATGCGCCGTACTCCGCCGTTGGGTCCCTACCTGCACTTTCCGGTTATATTTTCTAGCCGCGCGCCATATGGCATCGCCCTCAAGTACATCCACACTGATGGGTTTCTGCAAATAAAGGTGAGCCCCCGCACGCATCGCGTCTATAGCCTGTCTTGCATGCCAGTGATCCGGTGTGCCAATAAGGATAAGATCGAATTTATGGTTAGCGAGCATCTCCCTATAATCTCTATAAAGCTTTGGAACCTTTTTTGAAACCTGGCGCTCAGCAGTTAATCGCCCCGCCTCCTGCAAATGGTTGTCGTCAACATCACATATGGCGATAACATCAACATCCCGAACCTGCATTAAACGGAACAAATCACTCTTCCCATACCAACCCGCACCGATCAATCCGACCCGAAAATTTTTAATCGCATCTTTAAACGACAGACCTTTAACTTGCAAAGCGGATAAAGTTAAGACTGCTCCCGCTCCTTGAATAAATTTTCTCCGATTTAGATTGAACATAGACACAATTTGCTGGTTTATTACCTAATATAAGAAAAATAAGCAATAAACAATAAAATATTGCATCAACAAGCGCAGCTATAGAGCGGATAATCTGGGAAATTACGGAAAGAAAGGCTCGGAAGATATAGATATTTAACGACTATTAGCAGTCGGGGAATGGATTAAATCGGTTTGATGGACTGAGTCCCGGCTTTGATTAAAGGTTCCGGGACTGTGCCAATTTTCTTATAGACTAAAACTATTCAAAAAACTCTCTAATTCTTCAATTGCTACATTATTTGCTGAAGAGACAGTTGCAAATCGATTTGATTCGAGATATTGAATGCTAGTCAAACCATCGTTTTCAAACATGCTCCAGTCAAAAGACGCCAGCCAACCTTTGTAAGGCTTAACCTGCATTTTGGTTCCTAGGTCTTCAATTGATTTTAGGTCGATATAGTTCATCAAATTTAACTTTACCTGATCCGAACCTGGACCGGCTCCGTCGGTAACCATCAAATAAATATTTTGCTCTCCCTTCACATAGTTTGCCGTTGCGTAAGATCCTGACTCCGCATCCTCGAAAGCCGTCACCTCTGTGAGCTTAAATCCATTGATTTCCGGTTTGAACTTTGCCTTAAAATCAGCCGAACTGATAGGCTTCATCTTTCTCAGCGCTGTTGCTAATTGTTCAACCTTCAATGAGTCTGAATTTACCTGCACATATTCAATGTGTTGAACAGCTAATTGCTCTCCGGCAAATACAGCCTTTGAATTGGCCATGCTCGTTAGGGCCGCACATACCATACTAATTCCTAAATAAGGATACTTCATATTATTATTTCTCTAATCTTTCTCCCCTATAAACAAAAAGCACACCACTCTTTCAGATAACCTTCACTATTTCTTCAAAAATAGTGTAAATTCACGTTTACCAAACAGTTAGAAAATGAAAAGAGAAACCATATACCTAAAAGTAATATTATTTTACGTGGCTTCGCTGGTGTTGTTTGCTTTCGCTGCCGCTGTGACCAAACAGACAGCGTTGTGTTGCAAAGGGTAGCGAACATCAGTCTGAAAACATCGCGTTTATTGCCTATACAATTGTAATGCTTTTGGGTATTCTCATCGTCTATAGACTATCAAAAAAAACATCGTTTCAAACGAACAATAGGAACCAGATCCATTAATTCCACAATTGATGCACAAGACATCGGCAAAAGCCTTTTCAAACATATCATTTCCTTATTCATATCGACGCCTTGTAGACACGAAGCTACAACAACCAGACTTACTGCAAGTTCTAAAAATAAAGGCACGGCTTTTGTAAACTACTAAGTAAAAAAAAGTATTATGAGAAGAACGCTTTACACCACATCTGTTATTATATTACTCGTCTTATGTGTGATTATACTAATGACCACATGTTCAAAAATTGCCTAATTTATATCCAGTTTGGGCAAAATTGCAAAACCAGTGATAACGACGAGTTCATCGCTGAAAACAGCATCTAAAAAATAGATTCTTAGGCCCTCCTCATGGCTTTCATCAAGTAGCTAAATTTCGCTTTATTGATCAGGAAAGAACGCGATCCAGACAGATTGTACAAAATTTCGTTATTCCCGGACGTATAATTACAAAAAAGCCCTAGAGCGGGGAACTCTAGGGTCTTAGCCATATATTAACC
Source organism: Sphingobacterium sp. UBA3519 (assembly GCF_002377215.1). Lineage (NCBI taxonomy): Bacteria > Pseudomonadati > Bacteroidota > Sphingobacteriia > Sphingobacteriales > Sphingobacteriaceae > Sphingobacterium > Sphingobacterium sp. UBA3519. The sequence goes on along the minus strand of NZ_DFPI01000030.1, from coordinate 48,814 downwards.
TATTTTATGAAAAGTATTTGTATCAATAACGTCTTAGTTTCCTATTTATTTTGTAAAACATAGAAATTTCTTAAATTTTCTTTTTTCGTACAAAGATTCAATTCCTATCACTTGCCTTGTAATTATTCCTATAGCTGTCTTTTACCAGTTCATATCAATTACCTTACAGCGGTTGTGCTAAACCAATCAATAATCCCTCTACTCAACTTAGATAACAGAGACGATACGCATTTTCATATTGTACCACCTCCCCGACCAGCACAGCTCCATGATTGTCAATGAGTCGCCGCAGCACATCATCGATATCTTCAACGGTAAACATTGCCCGCAAATAGCCCAAGGCATTGACCGGAGCGTTTCTATGATCTGCAATTATCGCTGGATCAATAAATCTTGAAAGCTCCAATCGGCTATGCCCATCTGGTGTCACCATCATGGCGATCTCCACATGCTGAGCACCGAGACCTGTTATTCGACCTGACCATTCCCCTTTAATCTGTGCCCTTCCCTCCAAATGTAAACCAAGTTCTGAAAAAAACGAAATCGCGTTGTCCAACGACTCCACCACGATACCCATATTATCCATTCGAAGTAACTTACTCTTTTCCATAATACATCATTTATAAGGACTTATAATTCCTATTAAAGATACAAAGGAAAATTTTAAGGCGACCACTTTACCCAGTCTTTAGAATTTATAGCTCAGGCCAGCTTTTACCATAAAAGGTGTTCCAGGGGTGAAATGCAATTCAGAAACGGGCTGTTGTTCATTTCTTAATCGAGTCTCTGTCTCAAACTGTGCTTCATTCCATTTGGTGTCAAATAAGTTTTGGGCCTGCAACAAAAAATTCCATTTTCCCACGCCATAGTTAAGCAGGAGATCGTTGACCAAATAACCTTTAGCACGTACCGAATTATCTTCTTTCGCTGGTTTTGTATTCATATAACGATAGCGCAAATTGGCCGAAATGCCGAGCGGTAGCTTCACAGATACTCCCCCTGTACTTGTTAAAGAAGGTACCAGCGGGATATAGTTTTCGCCTTTAGGTTGGTCAATTGCCCGCGCGTACGCATAATTGATGTCGCCATCAAAATATAACCATGGAGTAGCTTGATAGCGTAGACTCAAATCAGCCCCCAGACGTTTCGTTTTGCCTGAAGGCTCTACAACAGCTTCATCCCCGTCGTACACAAATTCTTGCTGCAGGTATAACCCCCATAAAGCAGGCTGAATAAAAAGGTTATCAGTTGGCTTCCAGATCAAGCCAAGATCTGCACCAAAGGAAATGGGCATAATATCTTTTCCCTGTTGTTCCATCACCACCCTGATATCGTTGGAATGAAATCCCATACCCGTTTTCAAATAGATTTGGGCGCTATGATTGAACGTATATCCAAAGTTCAGCTTTGGGCTGATTCTTGTTGCAGAAGCCTCTTGCCCTGCAGGATCACTTTTCAGCTTATCATGCAAGTTGAAAATCAAGTGATCGACACGTAATGCATGATTAATCGTCCATTTTCCAATACGCCAATCCAGATTGCTATAGGCATGAAGATTCATTTCTACACCCGAAATATGCGAAAGCCGATCCAATAATTCGTCGCGCTGATAGACATGGTTCAGTTGAAGATCTTTGATATCATCCACTCGGAGCCCAAACCCCGATGTCCAAGAAAACTGACTATGATCAAAATGAAATTGGCGATTGTATTTGTTTTCGATACCGTACAAGTATCGATTATCAACCTGCTCTATTTCATCGCCATGAATGGGGTCTTTCAGAAAGAAAGTAAAATCCGAAAACAACTGAAATTTATAGCGCGAGAAGTAAACATTGCTTTCCCAGCTTTCTTGATCACTGATCAGCGCACGGTATTGCATCGCCAAATTCATGCGGGATGTATTCCCGCCTTCTGTAGAATCAATCGAACCCCAACGGCTAATCAGTCCCTGACGAACAGCCCGCTCCGGAATCTGACCCGATGCATTCCAACCCGAACTGAATATGGACCCCTGGAGATTGATATAATGTTTCTCATCGATCCACTGATTATATTTCGCAAATAGATTGACACGACTAAAATTTTGCTTGATGTCAAAAGGACCATTCGAATAATTGAACTCTCCTGCGGCATAGGCATATTTATTCTGCTCATGGTTATTCAGCAGATTAAGCATGGCCACGGTACGCCAGGAATCAAAAGAACCGCCTTCAACCTTAAAAAGATTATGATCCAAATGATCCAAGGTCGTAAAATTAACATAACCCGATGTGTTCAAATCGCCTTTGTCTGCATAATAAGCACCCTTGCCAAAATCAATGTCTTTTACCGTTTCTGGAATAATAAAATGGAGATCTGCGTATCCTTGACCGTGCGCATGAGAGACCATATTAACGGGAATGCCATCTGCAGTAATGGCAATATCTGTACCGTGATCATTATCAAATCCACGCAAAAATATTTGCTCAGCCTTTCCACCACCGGCATGCTGTGCTATAAAGAGCCCAGGAACTTTTCGTAACAGATCTTGCGCCGAATTAACCGGAATCTTACTTAAATCAACTTTGCTCAATGTTTTACTGCTATTGAATGCATCCACCTGAATTTGACTCAACTGCACTTCATTTTTTTGCATCTCGATTTCAATCGGAGACTTCGCTTCTTTTAGGATGTATACCTGATCGAGATAGCCAATCCGGCTCAACAATAAAGTATCCGGAAATATTCCCGGCTGTACGGAAAAAGTACCATTCGATGCTGTATGACTATGTTTTATTCCACGTTGGTAACGTATATTGACTTCTTCTAATCTCTGTTTACTATCCTTATCTTTCACAGTTCCCTGAATTACATGTTGCTGGGCATAACTGTGTGTAGTAGCCATTAGGCTTATAAAAAAGGTGATTTGATGTTTGTTCATATCCTATTTAAAAAATTACCATCCCAGAAATAACATCCCCGCACCGCAAATTGAGAGGACAGCACCACTAATAGCGTGTACATATCGATCAAGTTTTTCGGTGTTGAGCAAATTATAACCATAAATTCCCAACAAGACCATCCCAACCATGGTTGCCACTGTTGTGATGGTAAAGGTGCTAATCAGTGTAATCACCTCTGGCATTGAGCGGTGAGCACCTGAAAAAAATAAAAGTGGAATCAATGGTTCCGATGGTCCCATGACGAAAATTGCAAATAATACCAAAGGCGTTACCTTCGTTTTTTGATGATGGTGATGATGCCCTGATGTGCTTTTCCCATGCGTGTGTTCATGCACATACACCTCATCACCCATCACATCAAAATGCTTATGAGAATGCTTCTTTGACATTTTCCAGATCCCGTAAATCAAATATCCAAGTCCAAAAATAAATAGTGCCCAACTCGAAACATTGCCGCGCACGTCCTGCAACCAGCTGATCTTATTGAGCTGCCATCCAAGATAAACGCCAATAATCCCCAGTATGACCGAACTGAAAACATGCCCAAGCCCACATATAATGGTCCATAATATGGTTTTCCCCAACGACCATTTTTTCGATTTGGACAATACAATAAATGGCAGATAATGATCTGGGCCCGATGCAGTATGAAAAAAACTGATCGTAATAGCTGTAATAGCTAATGCGTAAAGTGTTGTGTTCATATAAATGATTTAATAGCAAAGCAGCTGATTAAGCCGCTTTCTTCAAGCAATGATTTATTAAATCGGTTTTATAGCCGTCTGTCGACCCAACCGATGATATTCACGAAAAGGAAAAGGGATTTAACCGAAAATTTTAAAGGAATGGTATAGGATACACCTGTCTGGCAGCCTGTTCGATAGATATTTATTTTGGAGTTCATAAAAACTATGCCATGACTTCTTATCCGCAAATAGCAAGAAAATTGGTAGAATCAGTCCCAAGGTACAGAGCCGAACGGCATATGCTAAATGTTGATCATAACGCCATTCGAACGAGCATTCTTCGATCGATCCGACATAAAAATCGAAATGGGATTGTGAAGAAGTTATTGCCGTTTTTGAGGTGTTTTTATAGGCAGTATGTGAAAAGACATCCTTGTTTATTTTACCTGTAAAAAACAGACAGAAAAAAACAATGGACAAAACCATTAAAAGTTGTCTTAAATACCTATACATAGCATGTAACATCCCTATGGGATTGATAGATCAAATGTATTATAAGTTTGATCGTGCAGAGTAGCACAAATCTTGAATTTTATAGTCTTTTTCTAACTTGCTAAAAAATGTATATCTAAAAAAAACAGCGCGAAAACTTTACTTATACCAATAACAACGCAATAAAACGGTAGAAAAACAAAATATCCCAGCATAAATCAACAGAGTTAAATTAGCACAAATCACGATTTACAACCGATCAAGTCGCTCCTATATTTTCGGCTATCGACCGGCTTGCCATACCGCTTATAATTGTAGTCTATCACATTATTTTCCCTCTTGCATCTCCAGCACCACTTGCTTCCGGATAAACATAGGATCATTAGAAAATTAAGCTATAAAATAATCCTAATTTTCTAATGATCATGCTAAAGCTGACGCAGGATTTAAAGTATAATTTTAAAGGTTTTGTCTGTGGCCAACAGCACAATACTAAGTACACACATCAGCAAGGAGTTGTAGAAATGATGATACTCTTGATGCGCCATATGTGCCGTAAACGCAGCAACCGCAAATGGAAACAACAGCAGCACTGCAGCATTCTTAAATTGCGGGTTATACAAACCTATTAAGAGCAATACTACCCCCATTAGTTCCCCTATTCCGATAATGATCGTCCAAGTCTTATTAAAACACAGGGACTGCATGCTTTGCATCATGGCGCTCTTTTGAAAAACTTTGAATAATGATGCATATCCAAATACATAAAGGTAGTACGCATAGCTCAACCAATGAGCGACTGATTTAATCGTTTCCATGTTATACTTTTTGTTTTCCTACAAATTTCTTTATTAATTTGCAGGAATAACAGTACATACAAGATTGTATGATACCAACAAAAAAGTTTGTATGAACCCGCGAAAAGAGAATTCAACCAATCACATTAATGAGCTATACTGGAAAGACCGTTGTGGTATTGCATTTACCTTGGCCACCATAGGTGGCAGATGGAAAATCAATATCCTTTCCTATTTGCTAAATGAAGGTAAACTCCGCTATAGTGAGTTGCGGAAAAGACTCGTGGGAATATCTGAACGTATGCTGATCGCCAAATTAAAGGAACTGGAGCATGACAAGCTGATTAATAGAATTGTATACCAGAAAGTTCCCCCAAAGGTAGAATATGAATTAACCGAGCTCGGCCGTTCGCTCGAGGAAATATTAAACCTAATGGATAAATGGGGAGAAGATAATCTCCCCGAATCAATGCTTTGATAGTGCATAGAGTGCAAAAGTACCTAACCAATGTGACCCCATGTAATCATCCTTGGTTGTAATATTGGGCAAAGAATACTTTAAATGTTTATTCGCCAACCTATGCAAATAACTTAATTCAGGCAGCGCTTTGGCGATACCGTTTAAACAGTTGGCGCGACTAAAATTAAGTCCATCCAGATGGACCAAATGTCCGTCGGTTCGATCTTTCACGATTCCTGGTTCTAAATTGAAATCGGGATTAAACAGATCTGGCATAAAATCCTTTAACCATTTACGGTAATCCTCCTGTTGCAGCACCATACTCATACAAAGGGCTTCTTCAAGACAAGGAGAAAGAAAATCGCTTCCACTTGGCTCAAAAGAAATGTTGCAGCTCTTATCCTGACTGTATAAACGAGAAGCATTCGTCATTAATGATTTTTCAAACGTCACATTTCCCGTGCTTCTTGCATAGTCCAGGGACAGCGAAAGGCCAAAGGCCGAATTATCATGATAGCCTGTCCTGATCGGATAGACCAATTTGGGCAAATATTCCTGATACGATTTTACCACATGTTTCACCAACGGTTCAAGATTCGATGCCCAGCGTTTTGCATCGGCATCTTCCCAAGTTAATAATTCCTTCTGCAGCTGCAACAACCAAGCCCAGCCATACGTACGCTCAAAGTTCTTATTGTTCTTATCTTGAAAGAAATCTAATTCAACAGCCACATTTTCTGCTGTAATATTTCGGTTCAATTGGCGTCGAATTTCACCTGAGCTATCCAAATTTGGAAATTCCTTCAAAATATGCACAATTGACCAATACCCGTGTACAGAAGAATGCCAGTCAAAACAACCGTAAAAAATTGGATGCAATGTACGCGGTGCTTTTAGATCACCATCACTACCGAGTACCTGTCCCAGCTTATTGGGATATTCCACTTCGATGCAATGCAGTGGCAAACTGAGCAGATGCTTGGCCTGAACGCTATCCAAGGTTAAAGGCTGATCATTTGAACTCGTATTTACTTTGATCGCTGAATTATTTTGACATGCAACAAAAGCAACGGACATGCAAAGAAGCCCTATTATTTTCTTCATAAACCCTTATTTTATAAACGACTATATAACATTTAATTAAGTAATTGTTCTACCAGTTCAGGAACAGCTATGGTCGCCGATTCTTCAATACACTGTATATTACGTAAAGCGTTGTCATGAGGAATCTTTTTGTCAATTAAAAACGATTTACAGTGACTAGGCGCAAATTCTTTAAGTCCCGCAGCGGGATAAACCTGTAGGGAGGTCCCCACAATAATCAAAATATCGGCCTTCGAAACCAGGCTTATCGCTTCCTCAATGGCCGGCACAGCCTCTCCAAACCAGACTATATTTGGCCTCAGCTGACTACCCTTCTCACAAAGATCACCCATTTTGATCTCATCACCAACAATGGGATACACCAAACGGTCATCGACAGATGACTTCGACTGATCCAGGCGTCCGTGCAAATGAACGATATGGGATGAACCTGCCTGTTCATGTAGTAGATCTACATTCTGCGTCACAATACTCACCCGGTATGCTGATTCCAATTTTACCAGCGCATGATGAGCCGCATTTGCCTGTGCGACCAAAGCGGCTTTCCGTCTCAGATTATAAAACTCCTGCACCAAGGCTGGATTTTTATGCCAACCTTCAATGGAAGCAACTTCCATGACGTCATGTCCTTCCCACAATCCATTGGCATCCCTAAAGGTAGGTATACCGCTTTCAGCCGAAATACCGGCCCCCGTCAATACAACGATATTTTTCTTTTCCATCTTAAATCTATTTGTTGCACCATTGTATAGTTAAGATTGACTTTTGATATGACCTTCATCATGTCTGTAGGCCTGATCTAGATCATTCATTTATCAACAAAGATGCATAATTATCCGGCAGCTCGAGTCGGATCGAATCTTTACTCAAGGCTGCCTTACGGTTCATATCATCAAAAGAACGTTGGTAATACACAAAAGCGCTATTTGGTATATGCAGTTCACTGGCTTTCTGCACGTTGAACACATAGCGATTATTTTTTAATTTGACATGCTGATAAATCCGATAAGTAACAACTTGAATCTGTACCTTATCAAATTTCGGAATGACCTTTAAATCCGCCGGTTCATGAAAGTATTTATCATTGAAATACATAAATTCATTTGACTCTGCTAATGTTGCTAGAGCTAACCTTCCGTTGACCACTTCATTCACTAACGAATCTGCCCGCAATCGCTCGGATTTACTTCCGTCACCGGAAGAACAACAAACACAAAGAAGAACAAAAATTGGGATCAAAACAGCTTTGATTGGATTCATAGGCCTAAGTTATAATAAAAAATGCTTTTGCGCCACAATTCAGGAGAAAATGCACCGAATACCGAAAGAAAATGGATCAGAATTAATAAATCAGCATAGTTTATATCTCGCAAAAAAGCCCAGGATATTTTGTTATCCCAGGCTTTTTTCGACGCTAATTGCTATTCGACCTCTTAAAGGTTATTTTCGATAGCGCCCACTTTCTCGCGATATAGTTGTATTGGCGCATCCAACAAAACAGCAATAACTGTCATATTTTTATCCAAGCGCTCTGCTGGTGCCTGAATGTAGATAATACCCGGGATGCTACTCCAATAAAGCTTATTGAAAATCTCATGATTTATCATGGAGCCCTCACCGACCACGCGGATCCTGGCGACTCCATTTTTAACACCTTTTAGTGCAATAGGACCCGTAGGTTTTCCCTCGACAAACAGATACAATGTCTGGCGATCTTTAGAGAGCGCGCTTAGTCCTTCATAATGTCCTTCAGGTAAGCCTTTTCCAGTCTCATAAAGTGCTTCGGCATGATCCTTAATCCACTTTAATACCGTTGGATTAGTCGCATTATTACTTGGCAATTTGGTCTCTAAGCCATCCACGGTCAATCCGGAATTATCAAAGATATTTTTTCCGGCATGCAGTGTTGAAGCGATCTGACCTAAAGCACGACCTGTCAACTTATTATCCAGTACAGATTTCAACGTAACTTCAGTATCTTGCGGTGCAGTCCAACGAAGCACCTCCGCAAAGGTTAGTGCAATCACAGTCACATCCTGATCAAAGTTTACTTTCGTCAAATCGACTTGAACGGTTCCGTTTTCAGACTTAACGTTCACTTTCGCGGATGCATCACCAACAACTGAGACTTCTTTAATGGCTGTATGATTGACCAAACCTCTGAGCTGCAATTCGGGTTTCTGTTCGTATACATACAGGTAAAGTGTCTTTCCGTCCTTTGATAAAGCAGATTTCCCGCCGTAGTTCACAAAAGGAATACCGGCTCTTGTACCGTAGATCGCAGCTGCATGCTTATGTGTCCATCGCCCCAGCTGTTTCAAAATATTTAATTGTTCCTCAGGGATCGTTCCATCTGCCTTTGGACCGATATCCAACAATAGGTTTCCACCCATGGAAATACAATCTACCAACGTTCGAATGATCATATTCGGTGATTTGTACTTTTTATCAAAGGGTTGATAGCCCCAAGAATCATTCATGGTATAACAGAGTTCCCAAAATTTAGCATCAGGCCGGGTTACTGGAATCCCTTGCTCAGGTGTATCGTAATCTCCATGATGATTCAATCGCGAGTTTATAATAATATTCGGATTATACTTCCGCAAAAGATTCAAGGTCTCTTTAGCTTTCCACTCCTCGGCACTATGCTCCCAATCCCCGTCAAACCAAAGTAATTCGGGCTTATACTGTTCGGATAGCTCAGTCAATTGCTTCTGGTAATATTTTACATAATTATCCCAACGAGAAGGCTCACTTTTCAATTCATAACGTTTTCGATTGCGCGTAAAAACATCGTAATAAGGATGGCTCCAATCGGGCAAAGAATAATACAGTCCAGTATGCAAGCCTTCTTCTTGTATGGCTTTCACAAATGGTGTGATTACATCCTGTTTGGCAGCTGCGTCTTGTAATGTCGTGATCGCTTTATCAGCCTTCGTATTCCACATCGAGATCCCGTCATGGTGTTTGGTCGTAATCACCGTGTATTTCGCACCGGCTTCTTTGATCAATTTGGCCCATTCCTTCGGTCTATAATCCTTTGCTGTAAAACCATTCAGTTGCTTGATATAATTGTCATGGTTGATGTAATTATTGAAGAATGACCAAGATTCTGATATTCCATCGACAGAATAAATCCCCCAGTGAATAAAAATACCCAGTTTGGCATCCTCAAACCAATCCATTTTTTGCGGTGATACATTGTTCTGCGCTGAAACGTTTAAGCACGCGGACGCCAAAAGAACAAAAAGAGAACTCTTTCGAAACTTCATAAGCTATTTTATCGATTACATAACAGTTTAAGCGGGCAAAATACACATAAATCAGCACAATCCAACTATGTAAGGGATAAATTACGTTGGAGAGCAATTGAAATCTAACATTGTATTTTCTCTCGCTCAAACTAAAAACACGCAGGGAATATTCCTATTATTTAAACGGACCTCATAGGGACTTTATAGGGACCTCATTCGGACCTCATTCGGATAAAGCCGTGTAAAGTCCCTTTTAAACACCTATAAAGTCAGTCTTAAATACCTATGAATTTTGATGCTTGTAGCACTATGCCCTATCGTTGAATTGATTGAACATGTCGCAGTGTTAAAATTCTTCTACTTCGAGCATCAAAATATGGACTAGTCTTGATCATTTTTACCTGTTTGTATGTGCTTACAAAAACTTCATGTATATTTGGCCGGTATGATCGAATTATATACAGATGGGGCTTCAAGTGGAAATCCGGGCCCTGGAGGTTACGGAACCATCTTAAGAACTATTTATACAGGCGATAATGAAGCCTTTAAAGGTAAACTGATCGAAAAAGAGTTTTCGGGCGGTTACCGCAAAACGACTAACAACAGGATGGAATTGATGGCTGTGATCGTCGGCCTCGAGGCACTGAAAAATCTACAACAACATGTTACCGTGTATTCTGACTCCAAATACGTCATTGACGCCATTGATAAGAAATGGGTATATGTTTGGATACAAAAAGGTTTTGCGGGAAAAAAGAACAAAGATCTTTGGTTGCGCTTAATGAGCGCCTATAAGCTCCATACCGTACGCCTTGTATGGGTAAAAGGCCATGCTGGGCATCCGTTAAATGAGCGCTGTGATCGTTTAGCTGTCGCAGCATCCAAAGATAAGGCAAATTGGAAAATCGATAGTGTTTTTGAAATGGAAGAAGGTAAATAAAAACGGGGCATTGTACAATGCCCCGTTTTTATTATTTCCATGCGATTATTCGCCGCTTTCCTTAGCTGCTAAGTATCTTTCAGCTTCCAAAGCTGCCATACAACCTGTACCTGCAGCAGTGATTGCCTGACGGAAGATGTTATCCTGAACATCACCACAAGCAAAAACACCCGGGATATTTGTTGCAGTACTATCTGGTTTTGTAATTAAATAACCTGTTTCATCCATATCCAATACACCTGTGAAAAGCTCGGTATTAGGCTTATGCCCAATAGCAACGAAGAAACCTGTTACTTCGATATCATTTTCAGACTGGTCTTTATTGTTTACAACACGTATTCCGGTCACCACCTGACCATCTCCTAGGACTTCTTTTGCCTCAGAATTGTAGTGAACTTCGATATTTGGTGTATTCATAACGCGATGTACCATTGCTTTAGAAGCACGAAACTCGTCACGGCGAACCAACATATGTACTTTTGAGCATAATTTTGCAAGATACGTTGCTTCTTCTGCCGCTGTATCCCCAGCACCTACAATAGCAACCTCTTGGTTTTTAAAGAAGAACCCATCACATACAGCACATGCTGAAACACCAAAACCATTGTATTTTTGTTCAGATTCCAAGCCTAACCATTTTGCTGTGGCTCCTGTCGCAATAATCACAGTATCTGCGGTAACTTGTACCGTTCCATCGATCTCAACACGGTGTACCTCACCTGTAAAATCCACTTTAGTCACATATCCAAAACGCACTGAAGTTCCGAAACGTTCAGCTTGCTCACGCAAATCTTCCATCATCACTGGTCCAGTGATACCTTTTGGATAACCAGGGAAATTGTCCACCTCAGTTGTTTGAGTCAACTGTCCCCCTGGCACAATACCGGTATAAACGACTGGTTTCATATCCGCACGGGCTGCATAAATCGCGGCAGTATAACCTGCTGGTCCCGAACCAATAATCAAACACTGTACATGTTCCACTTCTTGTTTGAATTCCATAATCCTTTTTCTAAGCTATTAATTAACGTTATTTTTTAAATTTATCTTGCAATCCTTTCAACATATCCAAAGAAATGTTCTGCGGCGCTTCTTCTTTTTGTTGATTGAATTCCTTTTTCGCAAGTTTTTTATCTTCTACAGAATGGGTGGCTGCAGCTGCTTTTGCCTTTTGCTCACTCTTTTCCTTTTTATACCGATTCCAGATATTCTCCAAGACCTTCTTGGTATACAATGGAAAATCACCATTCTGCATCCAAGCGTAGTAACTGGGCTCTTGCTCAAATACTTCTATAACAGGTCTTCCTTTATGTTTACCAAAATTGATCGTTTCCAATCCCTCCGCATTATAGACGAGCCGTCCGGCAAAATCTACAGGTTTACTTAGGTTGGTAAACGTATGTAGCGCCTCAACATCGTTTACGACAGGATAAGATACTGTCCCATGTTTATCTTCGAATGCAGCGCCTTCATATTTTGTCAGCTGCGCTTTCAAGACCTCATATGTGGCACGAACATCCGCTTCCGCTGTATGCGCATTTTCAAGATCTTCGTTGCAATAAAACTTGTATGCAGCTTTCAGCGTACGTTGTTCCATCTGATGGAAGATATTTTGAACATCCACAAATGCTCTACCCTCCAATGAAAAATCAACACCTGCCCGTAAAAACTCTTCCATAAGCATTGGGACATCGAATTTATTGGAATTATAGCCCGCGAGATCTCCATCGGCAATAAAAGCCGCAAGTTCCACTGCGATTGCTTTAAAATTAGGAGCATCCTTCACATCTTCATCATAAATGCCGTGAAAAAAAGAGGATTCCCCAGGGATAGGCACTTCTGGATTGATCTTCTTTGTATAGACTGTTTCTTCACCACTGGGCATCACTTTCAGAAATGATACTTCCACAATACGATCGGTCGCTACATTAACACCTGTAGTTTCCAAATCGAAAAATACCAATGGTCTTTTTAATTTTAATTCCATGCTGGATAATACACTTTTTTATCAAAAACCAAAAATACAAAGTAGTATTCGATTTTTGTAGTCTAAGAAATTTAATTTACAACCGCTTGATGAACTGGTTCTACTTGACTGATTTTCCCAATAACAACCTTCACCATGGCATCGTAGTCCAAGTATTTATTGGCAAGATGCTGCACCTTCTCGGGCGACATATTTCTGATCTGTTCCATATAATAAGAATAATAGTTCAATGTCATCCCATTTAACAAAACACTTTTGAACTTGTCGGCATGCGAAAAGATACTTTCCAACGAACCCAACATAGAACCTTCCATATAGGTCTTCACAAGATTGACCTCATCCTCGGAGGCCAAAGTTGTTTTCAACAAATTGATCTCCTTTTCTATTTCAGTCAACGTGGCCTGTGTTACATCTACCCCAACTTCAGTTACAATGGTCATAAAACCAGTATGTTTCAAGGTAGCAACAGCCGAACCAATGCTATAGGTATACCCTTTTTCTTCTCGGATATTGCGCATTAGGCGGGAACCGAAAAAACCACCTAATAATGTGTTGACAAATTGTAATGCCGGATAATCGGGATGTTCCCTTCCGATTGTCTGACAGCCTAACCGAATGGCAGACTGCAAGGCATTATCTTTTTCCTCATAAGCCAGGTTATTTGAACCTTGCACCAAAACTGGGACTTCCGAAGGAGATACAGCAGCTGCTCCTTGCCAATCGACACCGAAGATTTGCTCCAACTCCTGCAAAAGCTCTTCAGAAACATTACCTGAAACAATTAATGTACAATTGGTAGGAACAATTTCCCTACGGTACAATTCGATCAGCTGCGCACGCGTAATTGCATCGTAATCTGTTAGTTTTGGTGTACGCCCATAACGATTGTTCTCACCAAAGATCAAATTGTAAAATTTGCGTCTCGCCAGATAATCATTTTTCTGAATAGAAACTTGAAACTTTTGCTTGTTATTACGCAAATAGGTATCTAACTCCTGTTGCGGAATCGATGCTTCCGTCAGAATATCTTTTACAAGCGGCAAGAGTACTTGACTATGTCTATTCAATGTATAAAGCGACAGAGACGTTACGTCAAAAGAATATTCAGGAACAAGAAATGCTCCGTAGAAATCCACTTTATCTGCAATCTCTGCACTCGACATGGTCTTTGTCCCCTCCTTAAGCAATGCACTTAAAGTACTATTTAACAACGGATTTTCAGCCGCACCGTCAAGATAGGTATTCTCAAAGATCCATTCTATCCGTACCAGCTCCTGCTCGGGCGACTGGAATACATAGACAGGCAATCCGTTTGCAAACTGCTTCTTGATTGGTTCTTTCAAACTTATATTTCCAATTTCACGGAACTCGGGTGCTTTTGTTCTATCCAACATGTACAGCCTCCTCTTGTTTTGATTTATACATTAATATAGAAGCATTCTCCGGTCTAAAAATAACCTGAGCTTGCTGTTGAACTTCCTCAGCACTCACCGACAAATATTTTGAGACCTCTGTGTTGATGCCGTTTGCATCACCCAGCAACTCATGGAAAGCCAAGTTCATGGCTTTATCCAAAATAGATAGTTCTGCAAAAACATTGGTCGATTCGATCTTATTCTTTACTTTTTCCAATTCAGCTGCAGGTACTAACTCGGATTTTATGACCTCCAATTCTGCCCACACCGCACGTTCAGCTTCCTCTAGCGAGATGCCTTCCGATGGTTTTCCTTCAATAACAAAGAGGTTATTGTCGATACTTCCCATCACATAAGCATTTATTTCACTAAATAACTGCCCCTCTTTTACCAATCGACGATACAAACGTGAAGAAGAGCCCCTCGATAAAATGTCCGACAGAAGATCCATTGCAAAATACCCCTCTTCCAATCGAGCAGGGCCATGAAATGCCATATAAAGCGCATCCAAAGGCACCTCTGCCCAAGTCGTTTCACGCCTAATCTTATCTTGCGCGGGTTCTTTAGGCAATTGGCGATTGTATTTTTCGCCCGCCTCGATATCGCCAAACCATTTTTCAGTCAAAGCTTTTACTTCCTCAAAATGAACATCTCCAGAAACAACCATAATTGCACTCTGCGGATTATAATGTAATTTGAAAAATGCTTTAACATCTTCCATTGTAGCCTCTTCAATATGGCTCAGTTCTTTTCCGATGGTTGCCCAACGATACGGATGTACCTGATAGGCTAATGGACGTAATTTTAGCCAAGCGTCACCATAAGGCTGATTCAAATAACGCTGTTTGAATTCTTCACTCACGACATTCCGCTGCACTTCGAGGCTTTGTTCGGAAAAAGCCAAACTTAACATCCGGTCCGACTCCAACCACAATGCCGTTTCTAGATTTGAAGAGGGTAAAGTGATGTAATAATTTGTAATATCGTTGCTGGTGAATGCATTATTCTCGCCACCCACTTTTTGTAATTCGGTATCGAAATTAGGAATATTGATACTTCCACCAAACATCAGGTGTTCAAATAAGTGCGCAAATCCGGTCTGTTCCGGCGATTCATCCCTTGCTCCCACATCGTACAAGATATTGACGCAGGCCATGGCTGTATTATGATCCTCGTGTACCAATACACGTAGGCCGTTTTCCAACGTAAATTTTTGATAAGAAACCATCTATTTTTTCTTCGATGTTTTTAAATCCAGTTAATACCTTTTCGCAATAAAGATAAGGTTTTGGCTTCTTCGGAGCCTTCTTCAGGACGATAGTCATATACCCAATTGGCTTGGGCTGGTAGACTCATCAATATGGACTCAATCCGACCATTCGTTTCAAGTCCAAATTTAGTCCCCGAATCCCATACGAGGTTAAATTCGACATAGCGTCCGCGACGGATCAATTGCCAATTTTTCTGTTGATCTGTAAAGGTTTTATGTCGATTTTTCTCCACCAATGCAGTGTAGGTTGGTGCAAACGTGCGTCCAAGGTCACAGGAAAAAGCAAAAATATCTTCCATGCTCACCCCCGTTTTTTCAGTATTCAACTTATCGTAAAATACACCTCCTATGCCACGTGTTTCCTGGCGATGTCTGATATAAAAATAATCATCCGCCCAATTTTTAAACTTTTCATAGTAGGTAGAATCATGTCTATCACAGACATCTTTCAGCTGCTGATGAAAATAACGCGCATCCTCTTCATCGATATAATGCGGAGTTAAATCAATACCGCCGCCAAACCAACGAATCTGATCGTTCAGTTCAAAATAGCGGATATTCATGTGTATAATAGGTACGAAGGGATTGTTTGGATGGATTACAATGGAAACTCCTGTCGCAAAAAAATCATCTTCTTCCACCGCAAATGACTTTTTGATCGCTTCAGGTAATTTGCCATACACAGACGAAAAGTTAACGCCTCCTTTTTCAAAAATTTGACCATTTTGAATGATCCTGGTGCGACCGCCACCGCCGCCTTCACGCTCCCACAATTCTTCTTCAAAGCGTGCCGATCCGTCTAATTTCTCCAGCGCCTGACATATTTCGTCCTGAATTTCTTTATAAGCTAAAGCAATCGCTTCTTTTGTTATCATCTACTCTATTGCTACTTTATTATGTTAATTTTTCGCTCAATGCTTGAATAATTTTAGATGCAGGGAGGTGTTCATACAAAATTTGATGCACGGCATCGCATATTGGCAATTCCACCGCATATTTTTTCGCATACTCTTGAATACATGCCGATGCGTAATACCCTTCAGCCACCATATTCATTTCCAACTGCGCAGATTGTACACTGTAGCCCTTTCCGATCATATTACCAAAGGTTCTATTTCGGCTAAATTGGGAATAGGCTGTTACCAAAAGATCCCCTAAATAAGCCGAAGTATTCACATCCCTTGACGTATCACCATCTACTTTACCTACAAAACGACGCATTTCGCGAATTGCATTGGAGACCAGCACAGCCTGAAAATTATCACCGTAACCTAAGCCGTGACAGATACCTCCAGCTAACGCATAGATGTTTTTCATTACTGCACCAAATTCTATTCCGAGTACATCTTCCGAAAGAATCGTCTTGATAACCCTTGACGACAGAAAGGAAGCAACCAATGCTGCACTATCCAGGTTCTTACAGCCGAAAGTTAAATACGACAATTTGCCTAAGGCAACTTCCTCCGCATGGCAGGGACCACCAACCACACAGATCTGTTCAATATCGACCTCATAGCGTTGCTCCAAAAACTCACCGATAATCAAATTATCTTTGGGAATAATCCCCTTGATGGCTGAAACAACAATTTTATTTCTAAAATCTTCCTTCGTCACATTGGCCAGTGCATCCTTCAAATAGGCCGCAGGCGTATTTAAAATGACAATATCTGAATTAGTAATTACATTTTTAGCATCGGTATCAATCGTCGTAATACTAAGATCAACCGAAACACTGCTCAGGTAAGTCGGGTTATGTTTGAATTTTTGAATATATTCTGCATCCTCTTCCTTTCTTACCCACCAAAAAATATGCTTGTCTTGGTCATTTTCACATAGCATCTTGATCATAGCAGTAGCCCAACTTCCGCTACCAATTATACCAATCTTTTTCCCCTGCATGTCTTTAATTTGTTTTCGACAGCAAATATACTTATTTACTAACGAGATATACGATTCACGCGGTGAGATATGATACTTTCGTTACTTTTTAAGCAAATAAACGCTCCCAGAAGCCTAATTCCAAGCCAACATAATAATCGTTGTTTTCGAATTTTATGGGGTAAACGCGAATAAAATCATGCTGTTCGGGATTACCTCTTCCCGACACCAGATCGAATTCATGGCGATGAAAAGGACAGATTACTTTGCCACGTTCACACCAGCCATTTTTCAATGGTGCCCCAGCATGTGGACATTTAGGCGAGAAAGCATAGAGTTGGTCTTCGTACCAGGTAATACAAATAATTTTTCCACCAAATTTATGTTCGCTGATGCCCTGATTTTTAAGAAAATCGGCATGTTCAATTTTGTACCAATGAACCATTCGACAAGATAGCTAAAAATTACAGTGAATTTTCTATCTTTGTGCAATTTCAAAAATTTGCACTATATATGGCTTTACAATGCGGTATCGTAGGTTTACCAAACGTCGGTAAATCAACATTATTTAACTGTTTGTCGAACGCGAAAGCGCAAGCGGCTAACTTTCCATTTTGTACAATTGAACCAAATGTTGGGGTAATTACCGTACCGGATGCCCGTCTCAATAAATTAGCTGAATTAGTCAACCCGCAACGAATTGTTCCAAACACCATCGAGATTGTCGATATCGCCGGTCTTGTGAAAGGAGCTTCAAAAGGTGAAGGCTTAGGCAATCAATTCTTAGGAAATATTCGTACAACAAATGCTATTATTCACGTTTTAAGATGTTTTGACGATGGGAACGTGATCCACGTAGATGGTTCGGTAGATCCAATCAGAGATAAAGAAATCATTGACACCGAATTGCAGCTTAAAGATTTGGACACTGTAGTAAAACGTATCCAGAAGGTAGAAAAAATGGCTAAAACAGGCGGCGATAAAGATGCAAAAAGAACGTTTGACATCCTATCAATCGTCAAAGATCATCTTGAAGCTGGAAAATCCGCCCGTACAGCAGCAATTGAAGCTGAAGATTTTGAGTTTATCCAGGATTTAGCCTTGTTAACGGCTAAACCTGTACTTTATGTATGTAATGTAGATGAAGGTTCTGTTAATACAGGTAACGCTTACGTAGAACGTGTTAAGGAAGCTGTAAAGGATGAAAAAGCCGAGGTATTGATTATCTCAGCACAGATCGAATCTGAAATCGCACAACTGGAAAGCTACGAAGAACGAAAGATGTTTTTAGACGACTTGGGTCTTGAAGAATCTGGCGTACATAAGCTCATCCGCGCTGCATATTCGCTTTTAAATTTGGCGACTTATTTTACCGCTGGTGTACAGGAAGTTCGCGCTTGGACGATTGAGAACGGATTTACAGCCCCTCAGGCTGCAGGTGTAATCCACACAGATTTCGAAAAAGGGTTTATCCGCGCTGAAGTAATCAAGTATGACGATTTTGTCTCACTTGGCTCCGAAAATGCGGTAAAAGAAGCTGGAAAGTTATCGGTGGAAGGAAAAACATATATTGTCCAAGATGGCGATATCATGCACTTCCGTTTTAATGTATAATCATTCCCACCTGTTCAAACAGATAAATACAAAAAAGAGGCCAGTACATGAAATGTACTGGCCTCTTTTTTTTGTGTTATTTAACAAAATAGCGGTGTTCAATCACCTCTACTTTTTTGATATCCTTATCTTCCAGCACTTTCTTAACATCACAATGACCAGTTACGCCGCGATAGATCAGCGCTCCGCCAAGGGTCAATCCTGATAATCCAGTCAGTGGTGATTTAAAAAGTTTTTTAACACCCAAGCCCAATATGAATCCGCCGGCAATCACCGACAGAACACGCTCAGAGGTGCCAATATTTTCTTCGATACAATCGTCTTCGATCTTTGTTTTTATCTTATCAAATGCAAAGTTTAGTAGGTTACTCATAATTATCTCCATTTTATTTATCGTACATGTTATAAACAAATGGTGTCCTAAAAAAGTTTAGGAATAGAATAATAGTTTTTTATGTTGTTTCTCCGACGACATCTCTTATATTCGTATTTAACAAATTAGAGATACATGCAAATCAAAAAATATTCTGGTGAATTGGTACCCTTTAATGGTGAATCGCTACGTCGTTCGCTTTCTCGTTCCGGTGCCAATGCTGACCAGGTCAATCAGGTCTACGATAAGGTACTCAACGAAATATATGATGGGATTTCAACAAGAGAACTCTATCAGCTGGCCTTTGATACGTTAAAAACTGTGCGAAATTCTTACGCCGCTCGCTACAGCCTTAAGAAAGCCCTGCGTGAACTTGGCCCCGAAGGTTTCTACTTCGAAAAATACATTGCCCACCTTCTGCGATCCATCGGATATGAAAGCACCACCGGACAGACCGTACAGGGACATGCCGTTTCCCATGAATTGGATGTTGTAGCCTATAAGGACGGTAAACTGATCACCGCCGAATGCAAATTTCGAAACGATATTGACGCAAAAATATCCGTAACGACGCCCATGTATTATCTTTCAAGATTCAAAGATATCAGCAATATCAATTATCAGTTTTTTGGAAAACAGCTGCAGTTTCAAGAAGGCTGGCTGATTACCAATGCATACTTCACCTCCGACTCGATTGATTTTGCCAAATACTATCGTATCAACTTGCTTTCTTGGGATTATCCAAAAGAAAATAGCATCAAAAAGAGAGTAGACAAAGCTGTTTTCTATCCGGTCACTTGTCTCACAACTCTTTCCGACCTTGAGGAACAGCAACTGCTCAAAAATCAACTTATTTTGGTAAAAGATATCGTGAGTAATCCCGAGAAATTGGATCTCCTAAACTTAACAAAAGAACGGAAAGAAAAGGTCTTAAACGAGGCTCGCGAACTCATCAACTATCAGGTGGAAGAAGAATATTAATTATAAAAAAAGGTGTTATGTATACCTGTTTGGACAGCTATACATAACACCTTTTTCAGTAGTCGATATTACTTCTAAAGCTTGGTCGGATGATAGATCTTGCCATATTTCGCAAGTTCGTTTAAATCTGTCTTTTCCCAAAATATACCATAAATGGCTGCTCCGGACCCTGACATAGAAGCGTAAATTGCTCCTTTTTGATATAAAGTTTCTTTGATTTCTTTCAACAAGGGGTAACTTTCGAAAATACCATCCTCAAAATCATTTCGAATATGAAACTTCCACTCTTGGATGGGCAAACGAATCGCTTCTTCCAAATTAACTTCGGGTGCCTTAGGTTGCACAGCAGCAAAAGCCTCAGCCGTAGAAATATGAATATTAGGCATAATTACCACAAGATGGTAGCCATCCAGATTTAGATTTAAGTCTTTAAAATCTGTCCCAATACCTGTTGCAAAAACAGGATTATTTGCGATAAAAAAAGGACAATCGGCACCTAGCTTTGCGGCGTATCCCGCCAGCTGCTCTTCAGTAAGATTCAATTGAAAGAGCGTATTAAGTCCTTTCAAAACAAAAGACGCGTCCGCAGAACCGCCGCCTAATCCTGCTCCAATCGGAATTTGTTTGACCAAATCAATGGAAACGGGTGGAATGCCATAATCTTTTTTCAACAATTCAAAAGCTCTTATACAAAGGTTATCATGGAGATTCCCTGGGATACGTTCCCCTTGAATGTTTAGTGTTGTCTCCGCAGCAGTCGTTTCCAATAATTCGATAATATCGTAAATCGGAAGTGGATAGAAAACGCTATTCAGTTCATGATAACCATCCGTACGCTTGGCAATGACTTGCAGCCCAATATTTAGTTTAGCGTTTGCAAAAAGTATCATGTGAATTGCTCTAAATCGTATATTTCAAAATTAATAACTTACCAATGAAAAGATATTATCACTGAACCTAGATAACCGTCCTTTCGCTTTAAGGAAATCCAAAGAGATAATAAAACTGTAGGCGACAATCTCCCCACCAAGTCGTTCAATAAGTTTACTGGCGGCAACGACGGTACCCCCTGTCGCTAAAAGGTCGTCGTGAACCAATATACGGCTTCCTTTTTCAAAAGCATCTTCATGGATTTCAATGGTTGCCTGGCCGTATTCCAGTGCATAGGATTCAGATACGGTTTTAAAAGGCAATTTACCTTGTTTTCGGATTGGAATAAAAGGCAAGCCCAGCCTATTGGCAAGTAAAAATCCAAATAGAAAACCCCGACTCTCAATTCCAGCAATAGCATCTATCTCTATGCCTTGCAATTGATCAATAATCGCATCAACCATTTCGCTACACAATGCCGCATCTTTCAACAAAGGGGTAATATCTTTAAAGACAATACCAGGTTTAGGAAAATCCACAATATCCCGGATTTCCAGTTTCAATTTATCTTGAATCATTCTCAAATATTAAATAAGGCGCAATCTTCGCAATCGCAAGATCTGAAAGTGTTCCTATTTTTGTCAAGTCCTCAATATTGACATAACTTCCATGCTGATCCCTATAATTGACGATTAGTTTCGCATCTTTAGGGCTAAGATACGGATGTTTGGCCAATGAATTTGCATCAAGCTTATTAATATTGATTTTTTTGATTCCATCTAAATTGGCTACAACAATATAGTCTTTAATCTGGTCATAGGTCTCGGCTGTAACTCCATAAACCTCCTTTAATTGTTCTATGCGGTAGAACCCACCAAGAACCTCTTTATATTTCAAAATGCGTTTGGATAGAACCGAACCTATCCCTTTAAGACTGATTAATGCTGTGGTATCACAGGTATTAATATCGATAAGCTCGGCTTTATTTCTTTCAAACTTATCGTAAAGCAAAGGCGCTTTATTTTGTTGTTTTGTTCGCGCTGAATCAGGCATTGTTTTGATTTGAATGTAGGGCTCTAATCTGTTGTAAAGTCGGCCATTGATCGAGTAAATTTTCTTCAGATCGGTTTTTACTCTAAACCTTCCACCTTTTTTTTCATAGTTTTTCAGGACCGCAATCTGTTTATCAGAAAGCCCCAACTTATGCCAATCAGCGTGTGGTAAATTGTTTGGATCAAAATAGAATAGTTTGGTCTCTTCCAAAACCGAATGTTCAGATATTGCCCCCGCACTTTTGTCTTTAGTCGAATAGGTTGCCTCGACCTCCTGTTTGTTTACCGGACCAGAGACCTCAAGAGAGTCATGAAAGGATTGTTCAAATAATTTGGCCTGATTGGGAATTGGATCGCGCGTATTGCTTTTAATCAAAGCATAGATCGTCACAAACAACACAATGATTACCAAAATAATGAAAAACCCATTTTGTTCTGTTTTATTAAATTTAAAATAAGCCAATAGCCTCTTCATAAGCCGCTAAAAATTGGGATATCTAAATTTAATAAATTATAAGGAAAATAAAAAGGGAATTATTAAAAACAATTCCCTTTTTATTAATTATTATCTACAAAGAGATTTATAACTTTGACTTGTCCACTTTTTCAACTTGGCTACCATCCTTTAAAGTTTTTGAAATAGCATCAAATGGCCGAGAGACCACTTCATCCCCTTTTTTCAGCCCTGAGGTAACGATGATATTTTTATCATCCTGAATACCGGTCTTTACCAACACCTGCTTAACAGTTTTATCTTTTAGGACAAATACATACTCCTCCACTTTCTTATTTGTATTGGTAGAATCTTTATCATCAGAACGCACAGTTACCGATTGAATCGGAACAACCAGCCCTTTATCATGTTTTGTAAATATCTGAACGGTTGCTGAAAGCCCTGGCTTAAATGGCGATGCAACGTTCTCTTTCATCAAGTCCTGATACGATTCTGCACTGATGCGCACTTTTACATTAAAATTTGTTACCTGATCTGTCGATGATGTCGTCGTCGTTGTTGTTGCTATATTTTTAGACGAGCTAGCAATTTCCGTCACAACACCTTTAAACTTCCTATCCTTAAAAGCATCGACTTCGATCTCAGCTTGATTCCCTACCCTTACATTATTAATATCATTTTCATTTACATCGACATTAACCTCCATCGAGCTCATATTGGCTATACGCATAATTTCTGTACCTGCCATCTGCGCCGTTCCAACAACACGCTCTCCCTTTTCGATAGACAAGAGCGAGATGATACCATCTGAGGGCGCATAGATTGTCGTCCGATTCAAATTATCCTGTGCTTCTTTTACTGACGCTTGTGATTGGTCAATGCCATATTTTGTCGAACGTACCGTTTCCCTTTGTGCTTGGATAGAAGCCTGTGCAGCAAAATATTCGGCAGAACTTTTATCCATTTCTGAAGCAGAAATAACACGTTTTTCGAAAAGCTCCTGATTCCGTTTATAGGTAGCGGCAACATTTTTGAAGTTTTCTTCTTGTTGTTTTAATTGCTGTTGTGCAGCTGCGAGATTGGCCCGCTGTGAATTCATTGCCGCAACCGAACGATCATAACCAGACTGCAAAATATCAGGTTTGATGCGACAGAGCACCTGTCCTTTTTTAACAAAATCACCTTCTTTAATGTTAAGCTCAACAACCTCTCCAGATACCTCCGAACTCAACTTAACCTCCACCTCAGGCTGAATCTTCCCACTCGCAGAAACTAATTCATCGACATCGGCCTCCTTTACGACATCCACAGCGACTTTAGTAATCTCTCCCTTTCCAAACCAGCCAGCTTTAAAACCTATGAAGCCAAGGACCACCAAGAGCACTACGATGATCAGTATAATTTTTCCAATGCTACGTTTTTTCTTTGCCATTTCTTTTGTTAGTTCAAATAGATTAATTGTTATCGAATTGAATTGGATTTCCAAGGTAATAATCGATGATCTTCGATCTGAATATTACGTTATATTTTGCTTGAATAAGGTCAAATTCGGCCTTATTTCGTTCTGTTTGAGCTGTAAACAATTCCAGTGAATTCGCCATACCAATATCATAACGCTCCTTTGTTGCCTTGAATGCTGTTTCAGCACTTTCAAATGCTACAGTAGCCGAGCTATAGCGTTGTTTGGCCGCATTCACATCCAATACAGCCTGATTAACGGCCTTGTTTAAGTTATTTTTTGCCAACTGCTCGGATGCCTCCGCCTGTTTCAAACCAATCTTTGCCTTGGCCACATTCACTTTATTCTGATTTCTCGAAAAAATAGGAATAGCAAGAGATAAACCTGTGAAAAATGACTTATTATCCGATACTTGCTGGCCAAAGGGCACTCTAAAAAGAGTTGCAGGATCTAAGGGATCGGTTTGTCTTGTCGTTGCAGAGGAGTAATTCGTTCCATAACTCACATTCAGATTGAGTGTAGGATAATAGCCTCCCTTCGCGATATCGATTTGTTTCAATGCCACCTCTTTATCCAATGCAGATTTGTGAATATCGGGCTGTAAGGTGAGCGCTTTTTGGTAAACATCCACGGCATTCTTATCCACTGCATGAACCAATATGGCTTCCAGACTCGGGCGTTCCAAAGAAATAACGGTTTCAGGAGGCATTTCCATCAACTGCTTCAAGGTCAACAAAGACATTTCGTATGAATTTTTTAGATTAACTTTGTTCAGTTCATTTGTGGCAACCTGATTTTTTGACTTAGCAAGATCGGCAATTGTTTTATTACCAACTGCAAATTGGATGGAGTCCAAAGAAAATTGTTGCTTTGATAAAGCAATCTGATCTTCACTGGCAACCATCATCTCATGATTGGTTATTGCTTCCAAATAATTCACCAACACATTGAGCACGAGATCATTCTTGATCTTATCTACCTGAGTCGCTGTAGACTCCAGTTGCAATTTATTCGCTTTGATCTGATTGACCTGCTGAAAACCCTGAAATAAGTTGACACTAGATCCCACGGAGCCACTGGTTCCTTTTGTCCAAGTGTTATTAACGATTCGTCCAGAAGTTAAATCGAAACCAAAACCATAACGGAAACTTTGATCCACAGTAGCACTCAGGTTTGGCAACAAATTACTTTTTGCCTGAAACAGGTCCTGCTCAGCAAGATCTTTGTTCAGGGCCGCTTGCTTTATCTGTACGTTCCGTTCCAATGTCATACGAATGGCCTCGGCCACCCCCACAACCTGTTGGGCTTGAACTAAAACATTAGTTCCAAGAAATAACCCAGTAAATACTACTGCAGAATAATAAAATCTTTTCATGTCCATATGTAGAACCATACATTTTTTTTTAGATTTGAACTTCATTTATCGGTTATGTATTTTGTCAAATCTCCATTTTTCCTTAGATGGCTATATCCCAAATCAATATGGAACATGCCACGTCATGAAAAAAAAGTCTATCTTACTTTTGATGATGGTCCAATTCCTGAAATTACACCTTTTATACTCGATATCCTAAAAAAATATCAGGTGAAGGCAACATTTTTTTGTGTTGGTGAAAATATTAAAAAAAATCCACATTTGTTTCAACGAATTTTAGCGGAAGGACATCAGTTGGGCAACCATACTTACAATCACCTCAAAGGCTGGGAGACAAATGATGAGCAGTATTTGGCAAATGTTGCAAAATGCCAGGAACTGACCCAAACCGATCTTTTTCGCCCGCCTTATGCCCGAGCAACAAAATCCCAACTCCGTCAACTCTATAAAAAATACCGTGTGATCATGTGGGATATTATGTCGGGTGATTTTGATCCGAATTTAAGTCCCCAGAAATGCCTCGAAAACGTTTTGCCCAACATTAAAAATGGCTCTGTTATTATTTTTCATGATAATATCAAAGCCATTCCCCGTGTCGAATATGTTCTCCCTAAAACAATAGAATTTCTATTAAAAAATAACTATCAGCTTTCGAGAATAGATTAAGGTTTACTTCTAGCAAACGTCACCTCAGATTCATAATATTTACCTACACTGACACTGAAATACCCCAATGCATTGTTGCTTAAATTTGAAATCGGATTAGATGGCGAAGCCGAACCAGGATTAATCATTTGAAAACTATTCCAGTAATTGTAGGCGCCTACATCGATACATTGACGTAGGATACGCACACGATCACCAACTTTCAAATCTCTATCGCGGTCGACAATATCATGCTGCACCTCTAAGCCATTGTTATACTTATCGTTAAAGACATCAATAAAACGTAGTTTACCTCCATTCACCGACATCTTATACTTATAATAATTCCCTTTTTCCGGGGGGTCAACAAATACGAGAGTTGGATAATAAATGGTATCAGTAAAAATAATGCGCTGTGAAAGCCCTATAGAATCCACATCCACATAGCTGGGAACCTTTGATACCCCTTGGATCTCCCTTCCATCAGCGGTCTTTACCTGCAACTGGTAAGTGACCTTCTCCTGTAACCGTAATGTCTTATTGGTATACAGCCCGTCAGCCCCCGCTTGAAACGTATAAGTGCGATTATTTTGCATATTCTTAACGATCACTTCTGCATCTGTTATCGGAGAAAACAGCGAGTCTTTAATACTTACAACCTGCTGTATACTAATCTCATGCTGTTGATCCGAAACCATCAAATCTGCGGTGATAACCAATTGACCTGTATTTTCGGGCAGTTCCAATTCTATTTTGTCTTCGCAGCTCCCTAAAGTAAATAATGCAACAGCTATAACTCCTAATATCTTCTTCATACTTTGCTAAAATTTAAAATTCCACGTAATCGATGGTATCGCTCCAAATAATGCTATCCGATAAATCTCGGTGACATTGGATTGTCCTTCTTTTTCTCTAAAGTCGATCAAATAGGCATTTTTTCGGTTATAGGCATTGTAGAGACCAAACGACAAGCTCGAGTAGCTATTCTTTGTTCGCTTAATATCATAAGTTGCTGCCAAATCCAGGCGGTGATAAGCTGGCATCCGCTGCCCATTTCTTTTATCGTAATAGAAGATCGTACGATCGTCAACAAAATATTTCCCCGCGGGCATCGTTACGGCGTCACCTGTATAGTAGACAAAATTGGCGCTCAAATTCCACTTCGGATTTAACTGATACTGCGCCACAATGGCTATATTATGGGTTTTATCCTGCCGCGCACTAAACCACGCACCATCATTGATCTGTTCAAATTGGCGCTCACTTTTGGATAAAGTATAACTCAGCCAGCCGCTAAATCGCCCCAGTCTCTTTTTCAGAAACCATTCAATGCCGTACGCTCTACCTTTTCCAAACAGCAATTCCCCTTCCAGCAATTCATTTGCCTGTAGATCGGCGCCATTCCTATAGTCAATCTGGTTCTTTAAATCTCGATAATAACCTTCAACAGAGAATTCATATCTGTTGGATGCAAAATTCCGAAAGTAACCCAGCGAATACTGATTGGATAACTGCGGCTTAATTGTATTATTGCTCAGTACATATTGATCGGTAGGAAGGCTGCTGGTCGTATTACTCAGTTGATGCAAATACTGAACATTGGTATTAAACGAAGCCTTTACCGTTGTCAAATCATTGATCGCGTAGTTTAAGGAAATGCGAGGCTCCAGATAGACGTACTTTTTACCCAACTTGCCATTTCCTACATAGGTAGAATCCACGGCCTCGCCAGCAGGATCGAAAGTATAAAATGTTCCCGGTCCCAATGCTGCGTAAGCGGATGCTCTCAGTCCAAAGTTTAATTTTAAACGGTCGGTAACTGACCAGTCATCGGTTAGATATGCAGCAACATCAACACCCTTACGATGTTGAATTTGCAATGAATTCACCTTCGAATCTTCCCCCGCTTCGATACTTGCCGGTCGGATTTCCTGCAGGGCTGCCTGCAATCCAAATTTTAGATTGTGACGGTCCGAAAGATTGTACTGAAAATCTTGCTTAAAATTGTAATTAAAGATATCTGAGCGGATCTTAAAGTTATTATCATCCTCAATCTTAACCTGATAATTGAATTTACTAAAAATTAACGTTGTATTGCTAAACAACCTATTGCTCCAGACATGGTTCCAACGCATGGTTCCAGTCGCATTTCCCCAATTGAAATCAAACAAATCATGATAAGCCATTGCATCCTTACCGAAATATCCAGACAAGTAAAGTGTATTCTTATCATTGATGCGATAATTAAACTTTGCATTGAGGTCATAAAAAAAGAGCGCACTCTTCTTAATATTCTCATCACTTGAAAGTTTTAAGAAAAGATCCGCATAAGTACGTCTGCCGGAGATCATAAATGAGCTCTTGCCTTTTTGAATAGGTCCTTCCAATTTAAGACGCGAGGCGATAAGTCCCAAGCCACCTTCTACGTTGAAGTGCTGATTGTTTCCATCCAAGGTGGTTATTTCCATAACCGACGAAATTTTACCCCCATATTGAGCCGGAACCCCACCCTTGTAGAAATTAACGTCTTTGATCGCATCGGAATTAAAGGTCGAGAAAAAACCGAACAGATGGGAACTGTTATAGACAGGAGCCTCATCCAGCAAAATCAGGTTTTGGTCGCCACCACCACCACGCACATAAAAATTGCTGCTTCCTTCCCCACCACTGGTTACTCCTGGAAATAGCTGTATGGTCTTGAGAATATCTTTTTCTCCAAATAGTACAGGGACTTTTTCGATTTCTTTAGGGCTAAACTGCGTAAGCCCAGGCGTTAGATCCTTTATTGATTTGCGCCTATTTCCGGTCACGGTAACCTCGGCGAGCTGATTTTCCTCAGGTACCAACTGAATAATATAAGTGGAGTCCTTATCCAGATAAACAGAAAATCCTTTTGTTCGATAGCCTACCGACGATACTTCTATCCCTTTGCTGCCATCACGGACAGACAAGCTAAAAAAACCATATTTATTTGACGCAGTGGATTTTTCCTCCGCATCGTTTCGTATCACGGCACCAATAATATTCTCACCGCTGATACTGTCCCTAACAAACCCCGAAATAGATTTAGACTGTTGACTATACGCTTGCTGCGCGCAGAACAAAATGGAAGAAAGACAAAAAACAACCTTTATAGGTTTAAACATAATCAAGTGAAGTCAAAATTTTGCTGAAAATAATAAAAAAGCCTTACAATTTGTAAGGCTTAATAATAAGTTTATAATTTGTTAGTTAAGGTCTCTGTTTAACAAAAATAGTATTTTATTCATTTATGCCAAATATTTATCCATTTTTCTTTTCACTTTTCTTCGCTTGATCAAAATATCCCTTAAAAAAAGCCATTTGATAAACAATTGACCGAGACCAGTACTCCCAATTGTGTCCACCTTCACTTGTAACAAAGGTATGATTTATATTATGGTACATCAATTTATCATGCAGCGCAACATTCACCGTGTAGAAAAAATCTTCCTTACCGCAATCGATGATTAAGCGAAGTTTATTATTGATTAATTTGGGAACCATATTCATAACAACACGATTATCCCATTCTTGCGATACATCAGCATAATTCCCTATGCGATCTTTAATTTCCCAATTTAGGGGGAAAGGTCTAAAATCTACCCCACCGGCCGTACTTCCTGCAGCGCCATAACTATCCTGATGTTTTATGGCCAGCGAGAGCGCGCCATGCCCGCCCATACTTAAACCCGTAATAGCCCTTCCGCTCCGATCTTTGATCGTTGAATAATGCTGATCTACATAATCGATCAGCTCTTTGGACACAAAGGTTTCATATTGGTAGTTTTTATCGTTCGCGATGTCCCAATACCAGCTTCCAAAACCGCCATCGGGACAAACCACCATATAACCATACTGATCTGCCAATGCGCTTACACTTGAATTTTTAACCCAATTGCTATAATTACCGGAATAACCATGCAATAGGTAAAGGACGGGATAATTGATTTTGCTCGAGTAATTTTGCGGAAGAATTACGACTGTCTTAATTGCTTTACCCATGGACGGGCTCTGAATGGAAAGAGTATCCACTTTTGCAGCGTAGGAGTTCGTGAGTGTGCATAAAAATAAAGTGAATGCAATTAACAGCTGTCTAATACCGGCCAGACAAAATAGGCCGCTTTTGATAGGATCGGTTTGATGAAAATTATGCATCGAATAACTGAAAATAGGTCTAGTGTTTATCATAAATGTATTGATTTCTTTCAAAGAAATAAAGATAGGATTTTAAACCAAATGGACGCTCGCTAATTGTATAAAATCCAGTTCCATTGCTATCGAAAGCTATTGCTTCCCCCTGCGGCTCTACCTGATAAGGCAGAATAGCTGGCTTTCGTTGCAATACCTGCTTCCAGGATTCACTTCGGTTTCTCTGCCAATAGAAAATATGGGTAATATTCTTTACAAGCAGTTGTGTACCTGTCTGATCTATAGCAGAAGCCGTAGCAAAAGTAAATGGCAGCTCTGCTATCCTATTTAAGGTGAAATATTGCTGTTTAACATTTGTAAATACTTCGGCGCCATAAACAGTCGATCGAAATTCACGTTTAGATATAACATACAACATGTTGTCAATTGGATCAATCATAATCGATTCGGCATCTAACCGTTGCCGGCCAGGAAATTTAAGAAAGATAGCCCGAATGGACTTCTTCGGAATAAGCCCAGGATCATCGGCCTGAGGCTCAGGAAATACATACAGGCATGTCCAGGTTCTTTTCCCGGCGTTGTTTCCGATGTCCGCGAGGACGAGAAAATAGGTATCTCCAATTTTCACCCGATCGATATCCTCACAGTCGACGACAGAGACTCCTTCAAGTGAAAATTTTTTCAGTAGTTTGGCCTGACGATCAATTAAATAAATAGTTGCACCGTCACCACTATCATTGTGTACCCAAAAATTACCCTCCTGATATGCCGGTGTAATACCCGACACTTCCTTCAATTGTGGATCAGTCAGTTCCCCAAGAGCAATTTGCGTTTTAAAATAATCCTTCCTATTTTGGCTGTACACCTGCAAACTTAACAGCGAAAATGTAAACAGCAGGCACAGATTCAATCGTGCAATATTCATGTTTAAAGATACGTTTTTATTGATATTTACTTTCTAATTATGAAGAAGCCTTCCACATACAGTTCATTACTCCTTTTTTTAACACTCTTATTCCCCTGTCACAGCCTACTCGCGCAGAATTCTTCATTTCGTGTAAAAGTAAAATCCGGTCTTCGCCAAACACCACCTTATCTTGTCAAGTACTACAACAGTAAAGATTGGGAGAAATTCAATACCGAGATACGCCAATTTGATTATGATCCCAAATTTGAATATGACATCAAGATCCTCAAACGTCAAAACGGTTCACGTCCAACATACAGCTTAGCCAAAACGATCACAAAATCATTATCGGAAGAGACGGCTGTGGACACATGGGAAGTTGGAGAAAACTACGTAAATGCTCAGAACCTTGGTAAATTGAAGTGTCTGCAGATAAAATCTGATAAAAAAAATAAATGGGAATACCTCGCTGCAACCATTCAAGGTTTCGATTACCAAGAGGGCTACCGTTACCGCATTCGGGTAAAACAAACGAAACAAAAAGATACAGACACCATCAGATACAGCTTAATTGAAGTTGTCTCAAAAGAACGTACAAATGAACTGCCCAGTGTGGCCGCATTTCTGGCTCGTTTTAAATGGAATTTACTTCAGTTAAATGGAAAGGATGTCACCGACAGCAAAGCAAGCATCGGGTTCGATGCCCGAAATGGCACGATTACCGGAACAACGGGATGCAACAATTTTTGGGGAAATTTCACTATTAAAGGGGACAAAATCAGCTTTATACACCTAGCAAGCACCATGCGTGGCTGCAATGGCCAAAATATCGAAAATGACTTTTTCCAAATTTTTGAACAAAAACAAATTCAATTTGACATAGCCGAACAAACCTTAAATTTATACAACGACAGAAAACTAGTCATGATTTTTGGGTTAGAGCGGGAATAAAAAACACCCAAAGTCTGGGAGACTTTGGGTATCTTAGCCATATTATTAACCTATTTTATGAAAAGTATTTATGCCATTTGGAAATGACATAAACAAATATGTGAAATAAATCGGAAACAATCGAAAGCACAATATTATTTTAACAAAATTTTAACATTTCAAAAAATAATGAGATAAATGAGCATAAAAATGATTCATTTTGACTCATCCCGATCCATATTTATCCTGTATCTTACAGGTTTAAACCGATACAATGATTAAAACATTTTTAACATCAACAGCCTTACTTTTAACCGCGACACTTTTTGCCCAGAAGAACCCTGTCATCAAGGGAAACTATGCCGATCCTGAAGGTATTATCTATGGCAATAAATACTGGATATTCCCGACCTATTCGGCACCTTATGAAGAGCAGATATTCTTCGACGCGTTTTCATCTTCCGACTTGGCCAACTGGACAAAACACAGCCGCATCTTGGAAAACAGCAATGTCAAATGGGCGAAAAAAGCTATGTGGGCACCAGCGGTATTGGAAAACAAAGGCAAATATTACCTATTTTTCGGAGCCAATGATGTACATCAAGGCGAGATCGGAGGCATCGGGGTGGCTGTGGCCGACAAGCCAGAAGGTCCCTATAGCGACCTATTGGGCAAACCCTTAATCAACGATATTATCAATGGCGCTCAACCGATAGATCAGTTTGTTTTTAAAGATAAAGACGGAACTTTCTATATGTATTACGGCGGTTGGAAGCATTGCAATATGGTGAAGCTCAAGCCAGATTTCACCGGCTTGCTCCCTTTTGATGATGGTAGCTTTTACAAAGAAATCACCCCTAAAGATTACGTTGAAGGACCATTTATGTTTATAAAAGATGGAAAATATTACTTCATGTGGTCGGAAGGCGGTTGGACAGGCCCCGACTACAAAGTCGCTTATGCCATCGCCGATTCGCCATTTGGGCCTTTTGAGCGCATCGGGACAATATTAGAACGAGATCCCGAAGTCGCTGTTGGCGCCGGACATCATTCAGTCATCAAAGTACCCAACAAAGACAAGTATTTTATCGTCTACCACCGTAGACCGCTTGGCAAAGATGGGGCCAATGAGCGCGTCACCTGTATCGAGGAAATGAAATTTGACAAAAATGGACATATCATACCTGTTAAGATGACCTTTACAGGTGTCAAGTATCCATTAAAATAGCAAAAATACTCGTTTTTGCAAACAACAAAAGAAGCCCAGATCAATCGAAATGGGCTTCTTTTTTTATGAAAACAATTACCGCTTAAATGCTAGAAATTGCATTATTTAATGTTTCAGAAGGACGCATTGCCTTAGCAGCCAATTCATCATTCGGGAAATAGTAACCGCCGATGTTTTGTGCATGC
Organism: Sphingobacterium sp. UBA3519; assembly: GCF_002377215.1. Taxonomy (NCBI): domain Bacteria; kingdom Pseudomonadati; phylum Bacteroidota; class Sphingobacteriia; order Sphingobacteriales; family Sphingobacteriaceae; genus Sphingobacterium; species Sphingobacterium sp. UBA3519. The sequence continues at coordinate 15,343 of NZ_DFPI01000030.1, read as the reverse complement.
CCCTGTGCAGCGATCAGTTCTTCATTGATTTTCGCTTCATTATCTGTCAACACCGTTGCAACAGTTGCAAATTTCTCTGCCAATTCAGCATCTTTTGTCTGTGCCGCCAAAGCCTGAGTCCAGTATAGTGTCAAATAGAAATGTGATCCGCGATTATCAATCTGACCAACTCGACGTGCCGGAGATTTATCGTTCGCTAAGAATTTTTCTGTTGCTTCATCCATGGTCTCCGCCAATACAAGCGCTTTTGGATTATTCTGTGTTTGAGACAAGTGTTCCAAAGAAGCACCAAGCGCCAAAAATTCACCCAATGAATCCCAACGCAAGTAACCCTCTTGAAGGAATTGTTCTACGTGTTTCGGAGCCGAACCACCAGCACCTGTTTCAAATAAACCACCACCATTCATCAATGGAACAATAGACAACATTTTAGCTGATGTACCCACTTCTAAGATCGGGAATAAATCCGTCAAATAATCACGCAACACGTTACCAGTTACTGAAATGGTATCCTCGCCCTTACGAATACGTTCCAAAGAGAATTTCGTCGCATCAATCGGAGATAAAATACGAATATCCAAACCAGTTGTATCAAAGTTTGGCAGGTATTTTTCTACTTTTTTGATGATTTCTCTATCATGTGCACGGTTTTCATCTAACCAGAATATAGCTGGAGTTTCAGATAAACGAGCACGATTCACAGCCAATTTCACCCAGTCTTGAATTGGTGCATCTTTCGTTTGACACATACGGAAGATATCACCTGTCTCCACTTTTTGCTCCATGAAAACATTTCCTTCAGCATCCACCACGCGAATAACGCCGTTTCCTGCAGCTTGAAAAGTTTTATCATGAGATCCGTATTCCTCAGCTTTTTGCGCCATCAAACCTACGTTTGGCACAGAACCCATTGTTTTAGGATCTAAGGCACCATGCTCCTTACAGTCTTCAATTGTAGCTTCGTAAACGCCAGCGTAACAACGATCAGGAACCATCGCAATAGTATCTTCTTCTTGACCGTCTTTATTCCACATTTTACCACCAATACGGATCATTGCTGGCATAGAAGCGTCAATAATAACATCAGAAGGCACGTGGAAATTTGTAATGCCTTTATCCGAATTTACCATCGCTAAAGCAGGGCCGTTTGCGATAGCAGCGTCGATAGCAGCTTTCACTTCAGCCTCTTTTGCATGGCCCGCGATTTTAGCATAAACCTCACCTAAGCCGTTATTTTTATTGATACCCAGCTCTTTGAATAAATCGCCATATTGCGCAAAAACATCTGCAAAATAAGTTTCAACAACAGCACCAAAGATAATCGGATCAGAAACTTTCATCATTGTTGCCTTTAAATGTGCAGACAACAATACCCCTGCCGCTTTCGCTTCAGCGATAGCATCTGCTACAAAAGCTTTCAATGCTGTTAAACTCAACGTTGAAGAATCAATAACTTCACCCGCTTTCAATGGCGAAAGTCCTTTTAATTCTGTTACTGCACCTTGCTCATCAACAAACTCAATTTTAAATTGGCCTTCATTTTCTACGGTTACAGACTGCTCTGAGCCATAGAAATCACCTGAAGTCATTGACGCAACCTTTGTTTTAGAATCTTTCGCCCAAGCACCCATTTTATGTGGGTTTGCTTTTGCATAGTTCTTAACCGCTTTAGGCGCACGGCGATCTGAGTTTCCTTCACGTAATACAGGATTTACCGCAGAACCCAATACTTTGGCATATTTCGCTTTAGCTGACTTTTCCTCTTCTGTTGTCGCTTCATCAGGATAGTTTGGAACAGCGTAGCCTGCTTGCTGTAATTCAGCGATAGCACCTTTTAACTGCGGAATCGAGGCGGAGATATTCGGTAATTTAATGATGTTTGCTTCAGGAGTTGTTGCCAACTGACCCAACTCAGCCAATGCATCAGCAATTTTTTGATCTTCTTTTAAAAATTCTGGAAAGCTAGCAAGAATACGGCCTGCTAAAGAGATATCTCTCAATTCAACATCGATATCAGCTGTAGCTGTAATCGCTTGAACGATAGGCAAAAACGAATAAGTCGCTAATAAAGGAGCTTCATCTGTTTTTGTCCAAACAATTTTTGATTTGTTTGACATAGTAATCTATTAGAAATATGTTTAATTTTTAATGCTATGTGAAATCATTGAAAAATCTGAATTTCTCAAAAATTCGCCTAAAGATAAGAATAAATGCCATAATTAACGAGGAATTGCACCCCTTTTGACAATAAAATTGTGAAAATAAATATATTTTGGCAATACAGAATAAGTCGCCCCTCCTCTACCCAAAAGTATTTCCTCTTGACATTTCAGTGACCAGATACTACAGGCGAAATCCTATTTTAGCTCAACATAAAAACACGACTTACAATGAAAACATTCAAATTGAACAATGGAATTGAAATTCCGGCAATTGGATTTGGAACCTGGCAAATTCCTGAGGGCGACGAAGCTTATCAGGCAGTTAAAGAAGCACTTGCCGCTGGGTATACACATATTGATACTGCGGCCATATATGGCAACGAAAAAAGTGTTGGAAAAGCGATAAAAGACAGTGGTATCGATCGTAATTCGCTGTTTATTACAACAAAACTCTGGAATACCGAGCGTGGATACGATAAGACTATTGCTGCATTCGAAAAATCGCTCAGCGATCTACAATTGGATTACCTCGATCTTTACCTGATTCATTGGCCTGCCAACGAAACGCAATTTGCAAACTGGTCTGACATCAACGCCGATACCTGGCGGGCTTTTGAGCAGCTGTACAAAGAGGGGAAAGTTAGAGCGATCGGCGTGAGTAATTTCCCCAAAGACTACCTCGCCAAATTATTGGAGTCAGCGACAATCATCCCTGCAGTGAACCAAATTGAATTTCATCCGGGTTACCTTCAGCAAGATACTGTGGCACTCTGCCAATCCAATGACATCCTTGTTCAGGCTTGGTCACCCCTGGGTTCGGGCAGAATATTACAGGATGAAACACTCGTTGCTTTGGCTAAGGAAAAGAATACTAGTGTTGGACAACTCTGTATCAAATTTGCTTTATCTCAGGGTATCTTACCGCTGCCAAAATCAACCAATCCCGATAATATTAAAAGAAATTTAGTGATCGACGATTTTGAGCTGACAGCAAGCGATATCAAAACTATCCTCGATTTACCTGAAATGGGGTTTTCCGGATCGGACCCTAAAAAAGTCGCTTTTTAAAGGTGATAATATAGGATTGATGGAGTCGCTCTTGGGCTGCTCCTCCAATCTTATATTGTTGAGCTTCCAGTACCAAAGAAACTGATTGTCCCTTTTTCCTAAACAGGATATAACAATTTTTTGCTATTATAGCGGTAAAGTTGCCTACACTATTCCTTACTTTTTTATTATAAAAATGAATGAAATAGAACTTATAGATCAATCGGAACTTCCTGCGAAGGGAGAAGACTACTACTATCACCCCTTATGGACGACGTGTATACTGCTGTATAGAGGCTCTATGCAGGTCAATAGCAATGGTACGCCCACCGACCTTCAAGCCGGTAACATCCTGTTTATCGGATACAATAAGTACTATAGCTTTACGACAATCAGTACCAATGCTGTTTTTAAAATACTCCATTATGACAGGAATTTTTCCAACCGAATACGCTTGTCAATCAGTCGGTACGATGCTTATCGATTAATTAATTCCAACCGCTCCACACCCTTTACTCCTGCCGCCAACGATTTTGAAGCTATTTGGACATTGTTAACCACTTTACATAGCAACCGTAAAAAACCAATCGATCTGAAGAAGGATTTCCTCCAAAAAGCCAATATCAATATTTTTATGGCGATTATCTACCTTTTGGCCGATGTGATCTATACTGCTGGTGAAAGCTCCGGAAAGGCACGCAACAAGAGAAAGGAAGAAATTACCGTCCATTTTTTACAACTTATCGCCGATCACTACAAAACGCAGCGCGATCTCGCATTCTACGCCGACCGCCTCCACATCTCCATCAAATACCTGTCGATCAGCGTCAAGGAGATTACACAAGAATCGCCCTCGGAAATTATCAGTAACTGGCTAGTCACAGAAGCTAGAGCGCAGCTCACCATTTCTACCAAAACAATCAACCAGATCTCACAAGAGTTTAATTTTTCAGATCAATATGCTTTTAGCAAGTTTTTCAAAAAACATGTCGGCATAACACCTAAGCTATTTCGTGAACAACAGGCAAATCTTGTTACCAATTGAACATCATAAAGCAGTAATCAAACATTTCTTTTCACCCCAGGGCATACTAACTTTGTAGCACATATATAAACAAAGTTAAATACCATGAATACAAAGTCAAGAGCCCGAAAAATAGGTTTTTACTTGACGTTATGCTTCTTTACATTCTTTTGCAATCAAACATACGGTCAAGACAGCATAAACAGCCGAAAAATAACCATTGAAACGCTGTTTGAACTTGCCATCCATCATCACCCGAATCTTATTGTTTCGGCATCCGCCGTAAGTATCGCCAAACAAAAAACGGAAGTTGCAAAATTAAGAAGGCTTCCCGAAATCAGTGCTTCAGCATCGGCTTTTTACCTCGGCAACGCTGCGTTGATCGACAAAGACCTTTCGGGGTCGGAAAAAGTCCCTTTACCCCATTTCGGTAACAACTATGCATTGGAAGCGAAAGAACTTATCTGGAAGGGCGGTGTCGTAAAAAATAGCATCAAAGCATCCTCGCTGGGCGAAGAACTGGCTGAATTGGACCATAAGAATGAAGAACAGAACATTAAAATTTTGGTTTTAGGCTATTACCTTGATCTATTTAAACTGAAAAATCAAGAAGCTGTCTACAATCAAAATATTGAGCTTGCGCACAAGAGACTGGACCTGACGGAAAAATTATATAAACAGGGCATGATCACCAAAAATGATGTTATCCGCAACCAATTGCAAATATCCGAGTTGGAGTTAGCCAAAGAGGTGATTCAGAATAATCGGAAAATCCTGAATGACGAGCTTATAGTCGCATTAGGGCTACCGGAGGGCACAGTAATTGAGCCGGATGACAAACTATTAAACAGCAGCTTTCAGCTGGCAGACCTCGCGAGCTTAAAACAAGACGCTTACGTTTCCAGTCCCGGTCTACAGCTTGCGGCCAAGGAAACCGAACTTTTACTGACAGAAAAGGCTATTACAAAATCAGAGCGATCCCCTGCCCTCAGCCTATTCGCGGGAAACAGTCTTGTGAAACCTATCACCAATGTGATGCCGGTGATCGACAAGTATATGAATACCTGGAATACCGGTATCTCCCTGAATTATACGATTTCTTCAATCTACACGACAGGAAAAAAGCTTAAACTAGATGATCTACAAATTGAAAAGAACGAAAAATACACAAGTGCTCTGAAACAAAAAACCAGCGTCGCTGTTAATACTGCATACATTAAATACAATGAGGCCTACTCACAACGCAAGACGCTGGAATACAATAAAGCTCTTGCAGATGAGAACTATCGTATTATTGAGAAAAAGTACTTGAACCAATTGGCGTTGATCGTCGATATCATGGATGCTTCAAACTCAAAACTTGAAGCGGAATTGAAATACACAAATGCTGAAATCAATATTTTGTATGCATATTACAAACTTTTAAAAGAGACTGGAAAGATCTAGTACATTTTCCTTTTGCCTAATTTAATCAGTTTTATATATGTAAGGCCTCATTAAGTAATTAATGGGGCTTTTTTATCGACAATACTGCATCATCTTAACTCATTATTATGGCAAATTCATTTTTTAAAACGATCAGATCATCCATTAAGCACTGGTATATTCCATTGATTATCGGCATTCTATTAATTCTTTTGGGGTTCTATACCATTTACACACCTGTTGCCGCATTTCTCACATTAGCGATTCTATTTTCATGGTCATTTATTATTTCCGGTATTTTGGAAATTATCTTTGCCGTGCAGAACAAAGATGAAGTGGACGGTTGGGGTTGGTACCTCACCGGAGGGATTCTTTATACCCTATTCGGCATATTACTGATTGCCAACCCGTTGCTTTCAGCCAGCACGTTGGCGTTTATTGTAGGCTTTTATGCGCTCTTTAAATCCTTTCAGTTGCTATCCTTTTCTTTTGACCTCAAAAATTACGGCAGTAAATCTTGGGGCTGGAATTTATTATTTGCCATTTTAGGCATTATTTTCAGCTTTATCTTACTTTGGAATCCGCTATTTGCAGGTTTTTCGCTGGTCATATGGACCGGAATGGCCATAAGTACGGTGGGCTTTGCAGCCTGTGTCTTTGCATTTCAGCTGAAAAGTCTCAAAGACATCCCGAGCAAGCTGCCAGACGAGTGGAAAGAGCGTTATCAGAAGCTTAAAGAAGAATTTGATCAACACCGCAAATAGAAAAAGGGCTTAGTTGCCCTTTTTTTATCAATATTGCTCCGACTGTTAAGTTTATTTACTTATTTCGACAATCTTAAAAGGCACATTATGAAGTGGAAAATCTTGTTTATCCGTCTTTACCCGACTGATTTTCATGATCACCTCTAATCCCTCATAAATCTCGCCAAAAACGGTAAAATCGTGATCAAGTCTTGGCTGTCCGCCACGAGCCAAGTACTCCTGACGTTGTGCTGCAGTATATTTTATCCCTTTCTTCAATTCCAGACTATCCAGTTCTGCTTCCGTGATTTTCTTTCCGACCACGAAATAGATCTGATTCAAAAAAGATGCTTTTGCGGGGTTTCCATCCCGTCCTGCACCCAAGGCACCTATTTTATGATACGCCCGGTCATCGAACTCTGCCGCCAATCGCGGTTTTCTATGAAGAGGATCTGCCGCCTCACGTTTTTCAATATCGATATCATGCTCTCCGCCCTGCACAACAAAATTTTCGATAATGCGATTAAACAATGCTCCTTGATAGACCGTATCCCGAATAGATCGCAACATCAAATCGCGATGATTGGGGGTATAATCATAAAGTACAACTTTAAAATCGCCAAAATCAGTCTTGAAAAGTAAATGTTTTGATTGGGCATAACAATTCCCCAATACAATAAAAACAAAGCTTAGGATGGTTAGAATTTTCCTCATCGTATGAATTAATCGTTTTCTTAGATTTCATATAAAAATACATTAAATTTCGATTTTTGAAAGACATTGAGCGGCAGTTTTCCAAATGCTCTCGAAGAATATCTGTACAGGATACTTCCAAAACTTTTCCTGCACTAAAAAATTACAGCCATGGTATGGAATTAAAACTTGCAAATAAGCGTAAATTTATCTTAGTTTGGATTAAAACTATTCAAGACTATGCAGTATACAGCAAATCCAGACCGATATCAAGATATGATCTATAATCGTTGTGGTCAATCCGGTATTCTATTGCCTGCCATCTCATTGGGAATGTGGCATAATTTCGGTGACGACACAGCCCATCAAACGAAAGTTGATATTTGCACAACAGCGTTTGACCTGGGAATTACCCATTTCGATCTCGCAAACAATTATGGTCCGCCTGCTGGAAGTGCCGAAAGGGCCTTCGGACAAATATTAAAAGAACAATTTTACGGTTTACGCGATGAGATGATTATTTCATCAAAAGCGGGATATCACATGTGGAATGGGCCTTACGGAGAATGGGGAAGCCGTAAATATGTGATATCAAGCTGTGAGCAATCACTTAAACGCCTGGGTATCGATTACGTCGATATTTTCTATTCACATCGTTTCGACCCCAATACCCCCTTGGAGGAGACCATGCTGGCGCTAGATCAGCTTGTCCGTAGCGGAAAAGCGCTTTATGTCGGTATTTCATCCTATAATTCGCAACGCACAAAAGAAGCCCATGCAATCCTGAAATCATTGGGCACACCTTTTATTATTCATCAGCCTAGCTATTCTATGCTAAACAGATGGGTAGAAACCGATGGCTTGCTCGATACCTTGGATGAGATAGGCATTGGTTCTATCGTCTTTTCCCCTTTGGCACAGGGCATGCTCACCGATAAATATTTACAGCATATCCCCGAGAATAGCCGTGCGGCGCAATCCAAATCACTTCAGACAAAATTTCTGAATGAAGAAAATCAAAAGAACATCCAGGCCTTACATGCAATTGCACAGCGTAGAGGGCAATCACTGGCACAAATGGCTATAGCATGGGTTTTACGCAAGAAGCAAGTTACATCGGCGCTAATTGGCGCCTCAAGACCACAACAGGTCATTGATTGCGTGGGTGCGCTGAAGAATCTGACGTTTAGCCCGGAAGAAATTCACGAAATTGATCTTTATGCAAAAGACGGCCATATTAACATCTGGGCTAAATCGGCTGAGATTGATTAAGATCAATGCCATAAAAGTTTTCATCCGAGGAACTACTTCACGCATGGCTGAATTCCATAAACTAAAAACGAGCCCGGATAATACCGGGCTCATTCCGTTAATTAACCCATTTTTTTCAATATCTTTTCAAAGGTGTTGATATTCCGGCTTGTCATCTTATCTTTCAGATTCTTTTTCCCCAACACCTTTCCGAAGCTGGAATCCAAGGTATTGCCCTTGGGTACGCGCCAATAAAAGACCGTATCGACAATTTCTCCCTTCTCTCCCGGCACATGTGTCGAATTGCTGAATTCATCCATCAGTATTGTTTCGACACCTGTTGTCCCTACAAAAGCATAGACATGGAAGTCTGTATGTATTTCAAAAGGAATATTTGCCTGCAGCAATTCCACTTCTTCCTGTGATCGGATGAACAAAAAAGCTTCATAAGAAAAATATGCCGACATGGAATCCTCTAGTAACTGCTTGAGCGAGGCGGGAGCTTTGTCCGACGAAAAAACAATATTTCCAGAAGCCAGTACCGAAGTAACGTCCGTTACACCGGCGTCCTTAAAAACCTGACTGACATCTGACATCTTCATATTGGTTCCCTTCACATTGACGCCGCGTAGAAAAGCACAGTATTTCATAGTATTACATTAATCGATTATTCGTCCATCGGATCCCAAAACAGCTTTCTAAAGTCCTTGATCCGTAAATTATTGACAACAAGCCCCTCGGCTTCAAGCCGTTCTTGAAATTCAGGCACTGCGAGCGTGCCGCCACTGGATACAACACGGTGGGCGGGTACATCACTGGGACATCCTCCCATAGCCTTTCCGACATGTCGCGAATGATTTGGATAGCCCAAGGCTTTTGCTATCGACCCATAGGTCGTCACTCTTCCTTTCGGAATCAGCTTTGCAACCTCATATACCTGCTGTTTGAATTGCTCATCCATGGTAATTTATATTTTATTTGCCTTGATTATACATGTCAAAAAATTTTCTTTCGCTATTTCTACAGCAAAAAAGGAAAGTAAACTAAGTTACAAAAAGCTACTATAAGCTGTACAGTCTTTAGTTGATTCAATTGTCTAATTTTTTGTTTCCATATGCTTGTGGGGGAAAATATTCTTCCAATTGTCTATATACACGATTCCAGCTAGGGTTATCGTCAGCATTCAGTTTTACATATTGCCCCTTTTTTGTTGTAATGCTTATTTTTATATCTATTCCGTCGTATGGCTGACGCGATTCCTCTTCTTTAGCGGCAATAAATTTTTCCAAATCAATTTTATCCAATAACAAGTTCCATTTATCTTCTGTGTTGACATATGATTTTAGGGTACTCTGCGCTGTATCAATTGCAGAAAACAGACAATAAATACTATCTCTTGTTATCTTCATCGTATAAGCTTTTGAAGGTGTTACTGTAAATCCGCCAACCATAGAAATTGACACTGCTGTAATCTCATTTTTAGTATTTTCTGCCGTCACCCGATGTGAGTTATGGGTACAGCTTTCTCCTAAGAATAGCTGTCCGACCAAAAGTGAGAACTTTAGGATCAATTTTCCGCCCATATCTTGTTCCTTTAAACGTTAATAAGTAAATAATCAAACAAAAAAAGCGTTATCTGTTGTCAACAGACAACGTCTTTTGCTGCTTTCCTAATTTACAAAAGTTATTAGGATTTCGTGCTCCCAATCGCTATATTCCTTACGTATCAAATCGATCCCTCAAAATATAATCTCAGCGTAAAACCCACCAATAAGCAAAGCCGCAACTATCGCCATGACCAGCCTTGTCAGACTAAAGGCAACATAGACTATTGCAGTAACAGCTCCTAGGAAAAATACATTAGCGGTTAATTTTTCTTCATTCTCTTCGCTCTTTTCGTCGGGCTGTAATTGCAGCATCTGATTGCTGTATATTCAATTTTATATTCAGACAAAAGCTGTCCAATTATTTCGTTGGTTTCATTTTCGTTCAATCCTATTTTTTCTCCGAGATCAATTTCGTTTAGTTGACCATCATTGTCTATTAGTGCCCAGTAATATTTGTCTTTATTTTCCATGGTTATATGTTTTTTGTACCGCTATCATCATATGTGGACTGAATGGAAGAAGGTAGCTATCATTTTCAGTAATTTGAATAAGCTCCATGAGTACTCTCCGCCGTTGGTAGTTCTGCATATTGGCAAAAAAGTCTTTGTCCAACCATGCCATACCTTCAACTGCATACGTATTTAAATAGGTTAATTGTTGATTTAAAAATTCATTCTTTAATTGTTCGGGCCTATGATAAAATGCTTCTGCTAAAAGCCAAGGGAAATCAGGGGGCGGATTATGTTTGCCAAGTGTTAGTTCTTCCTTACACATTTCAAAAAATGACTTTTTGTGGATTAACCCATTTAAAAGACCTACCAAAGTGGATGCAGTATAATTAATGGCAAAACCCAATATAACGCCGTTGTTTTTCAAAACTCGTTTGGCTTCACAAATGGTTAAATCCCGGTCCTCTTTCTCTTGAAGATGATAAAGTGGACCGTGTAGTATAATAAGGTCGGCATAATTATTTGAGAACTCTAATTTTCGAGATTCTCCTTTGTGCACAGCAAATTTGTTTTTCAATTTATTAGCTCTGTCGCGGGCTATTTTTAAATGTTTTGTAACGGGCTCTACCAAATGAACTCGATGTCCTTTCTTTGCAAGCCATTCCGAATACTTCCCTGTGCCACCACCGATATCAATTATGGTTAATGGTGAAGAGATGATGTATTTTTCAATAAGTGATTTTATTCTTTCAAACTCAAATACTCCCATTCCCTTATCAAGTCTGGTTTCTTCCGATACTTTATCGTAGAATAACTCTATTTCTCTACTTATTAATTGTTTACTATTCATTATATTCCTTGTATAATAAGCATTTTAAATGCTATAACATCGTGAAATGATAAACCAATCGATTTGATAATCAATTTTTCGGTTGTGATTTAATAAAATATGGGGATACAATTATCTGTGCACTGAAAGTCAAAAGATTTCATGCAGTTATAGCTCATTTTCGAGCATGTCTTTTTTAGTTAAGACGCAGATAATATGTTAGATATAGTATAACTGACTACAAAGATAGATTTTTTTTCTACCTATTCATTTCTTTAGATGAATTTCTATGATGCCCTTTGCTCCTGACGTACAATTCAATATTTTTACATTTAATCGAACCAAAGATTCTTTAAGTCAAGTCGTTAAGCAGATTTACATGTTGATTATCAATTGTTTATACTGAATTTCGTGGCACATTTTTTCAAAACTCCAATGTGCCACGAATGTGCCACAAAAATTATGAGTGTTTTTGAAAATTTTAGTAATTCCCATAAACAAAAAAATCCTGCAAATCATTGATTTTGCAGGATTTATCTATTTTTTAGTGCTTTTTAAAAACTTTAAATTTGCACCTGGCGGAGAGTGAGGGATTCGAACCCCCGAACCTGTGACAGTTAACGGTTTTCAAGACCGCCGCATTCGACCACTCTGCCAACTCTCCGCGACAAAAGTACGAATTTTCACACTCCCACCAAATTTTATTTTATATATTGCGCTTATTGAGCTTTTATAAACTGAATATCAGCACTAAATTTTACTTCGTCACTTACCATTACCCCTCCTGTTTCCAACGCCGCATTCCAATTAAGGCCAAATTCTGAACGTTTGATTTTGCCTTCTACAATAAATCCAGCTTTCGTATTTCCCCAAGGATCTTTTTGGATACCCGCAAATTCCAAGTCGAAAGACACCGGTCTAGAAACGTCACGAATTGTCAAATTTCCCTTAATTTCATTATTCTCCAAGCTCGTTGCTTCAAATGTAATTGCTGGATATTTCTCTACATCAAAGAAATCTGCACTTTTTAAATGACCATCACGTTGCTCATTACGTGTATTAATCGATGCCGTGTCAATAACAACTTTCGCAAGGGCATTTTTAAAATCTTCGCCCTCGGCGTCAACATCTATTTTAAAACTGTCAAAGTTTCCTTTAACGTTTGTAATCATCATGTGTTTTACTTTGAATTCTATCTCGCTATGTGCAGCGTCTAGTTCCCATTTTCCTTGTGCCATAATTTTATGTTTTTTTCTATTTGTTTAACAGCACAAAGTTAACAGCAGTTTTATTCAATTTGTTTGACCTAGATCAATAAAATAATCTTGTTGAAAAGCAATCAGTTATTGAAAAACCACAAAAAAAAGTCAGTGATATTTTGGAAATACAACACAAATGTCTACTTTTGCATTACCGAAAACGACGCGCCAATAGCTCAGCTGGATAGAGCATCGGTTTTCTAAACCGACGGTCTCAGGTTCGAATCCTGATTGGCGTACTTAAAAGCTCCTTTGTATGACACAAAGGAGCTTTTTTTATACATCAAATTCAAAATATCCACGATACATACGCAAGCTTGAACCTATCTCCCCTTCTCATTTTTAAATTGCCCCTATTATTTCCTCACAAACTCTCCTACGCGTTTATCTTTAATGACTCCCGACCAGTTTAAACCATAACCAAAATCGTAGGCGTGTCCTGCTTGATCAACATAGACTTCCATGTCAAAAGGCACGTCCTCAGCTTGTTTCTCAACTGTAGCCATGTTTGCGGGCATTTGAACAGGCAATAGACCGGAAGGTTCGTACTTTCCAAACATAACATCCAATACAGCCTGTGTTGATACACCAAAATTTAGGATAATACCTGATACCTCCTTTTCAAACTCGGCAAATACCATGGGCTTGTTTGCTGTCACAGACACCAAAATAGGTTTCCCCATCATCATATCCTTCGTATCCAATATCGTTTGAAGATCCATCACATTCGCAGCAGTCACCATTTTATTCTTATAAGACCTATTCTTAATCGATGGATCGATTATAGGATCACCTGCGGCAATACTCTCCGCTCGTGCATCTGAGGCTGTATAAGTGCCATACTGCAAGGAAATCGGAACATAGCCATTTCCACCATTCCTGCGATCCCTTGCGCTATACCCACCTTCTGCACTGATCGGGCTCTGTACAAACACGATTGCAAGGTCAGCTTCACTAGGGTTATCGGTTACATCGGCATATTTTCGCAAGAGATCAATGTTGACAGGGTATTCCAATCGTGCCTGTGCATAGTTTCCCCACCAATCTTTCATTGCTGCACTATACATCTTCGGAACATAAACTTTCTTCCGTCCAAGAATAGGCAATTGCTGATCACTATTCTTTAGTAAAATAATGGACTTTACCTGTGCGTCGTAGCCCTCCTTCATATGGAGCGGATTACCGACAGTGGCGCGACTTTCCTCGACATCCAAATATGGATTTTCAAAGAGTCCTACCCGGAAAATATTTAACAGAAGCCTTCTGGCAGAAGCTTCAAATCGTTGTCTCATAAATTTCTGTCCGTGCTCTTTCACGCCCAGTTCATAGGCTATCAAAACAGGAGCCTTATCGTTATTGCCACCAAATTGATCTATGCCTGCCATCAATGCTTTATAATGACGCTCTGCCACCGACAGCTGTTCTACCCCCCAGGGTTTACCTGCAAATCCATCTGGTTTAGGCGCTTCATCTCCCGTAATCAACCAGTCCGAACAGATCACACCATCATAACCGTAGGTGCCGCGCAACAAGTCGGTAAGCAAATATTTGCTATAACCATTTCCCACATTTTCACCATTCTTCTCGTCTTGACCAAAAGAAATCGTATAATAGGGCATAACTGCGGCAGCTTTGCTCGTCTTTCCTGTCAACTGAAAAGCTCCATTGACAAATGGCATAATATGTTGCTTCAGATTATCACCTGGATATACCGCAAACTTTCCAATAGCCCAATGGCCATCCCGACCACCTTCCTCAGGCCCTCCACTGGGCCAATGTTTCACCATAGCATTAACACTCTTATACCCCCAGCCTAAGGCAATTTCGTCTTTTCCACTCGATGTCTGAAAACCATCGATATAAGCTCTAGCCATCGCTGTTGTCAACTCGGGACTCTCTCCAAAAGTCATACCGATACGATACCAACGCGGTTCGGTACCCAAATCTATCTGTGGTGATAATGCCGTCGTGATGCCCAAGGATCGATATTCCGAAGCCGCTACTTGCCCAAAACGTTTGACGATAGCTGGATCGAATGTCGCCGCCATCGCAAGCCCATCCGGCCACATTGAAATTTGCCCCCCTGCCCCAGCGTTGAACTCTGCACTGACAACAGCATTATGACGTGGGTCGGAACTATCATTCGCCGGAATCCCCCATCCCAAGCCTTCCACAAAACCTTGCAACTCATTATTCCAACGGGCAGCGGTCTCCGGATCTTTCACTGCTGTCAACAGGACATGCCTCAGCCCATCTTTCTCCAGAAACTCACGCTGCTGATCGGTCAGAGCCCAAGGTGAAACTAGACCTTCCTGATAGTTTTTTCCTTGATAAGTGCCTCCCATAAATCCAAAGGCCGGTGCCGGTAAAGCTTGATGCCTGCTATACAACATAAGCCCAGCAATCTGATCAACAGACAATTTTGAGGCGAGATCTTTAGCTCGCTCCTCTGCTGTCAAACGCCAATCTTCATAACGGTCTAATTTTCCATTTCGATTGAGATCCTTAAATTTATTTCCAGCAATACTTAGGATCTTCACGCCCGAAGCTGTTGAATACCCCAAAACAGGGCCATACTGATTCTCAATCTTTTGATAAACCTGGCCTTGTGCTGAAAAAGTTAAAAATAGACTGAAAGATGAAGCGAATATTAGGTTTCTTACATTCATAAAATCTGTTCGTTTAATACATGAGTTCGTAGTCAAACATTCGCCTCACGGCTAAAAAAACATTTGGCTTAACACGTTATAATCAGTTATTTACATTGCTTCATAATGAAGCAATACAAGTGTACAATCTTTTTGTTCAATTACAAAATAAAATCAACAAAATAACACTTGCGTCCTAAACGTTT
>NZ_DFPI01000034.1:0-6190 GCF_002377215.1 Sphingobacterium sp. UBA3519 | reverse complement strand
AAATTTATTTAGGACACATATGCTGAGCAATAGCAGTTTGCTGTGTTCGTTTCAGAACTGGAGATTTATTATGCTTCCAACGCTATTTCATTTTAATATTTTTAACTATATATAAATTATTACATATTTAAAAGAATTCTAAACAACATTCACAGTCTGTTTTCCAATTCTTTGATCCGTTTTTCCTGTTCCACAATTCTTTTTTCCTGACATTCGGCGCGTTCTGTTGCCCGAATAAGATGCAAGGTGAGCTCTTCTATCTTTTGCAATAAATCAATCTGTAGATTGCCGACATTGACACCTTCTTTCTCCATCTGTTTAGCACTCGGGATCCCTGGCAAATGTTTATTTTCCTGAATAAACATTTTCACTGAATCAAGATCAGGGAGCTGGTAATCTGGCTCAAATACAAAGTCGGCCGTTTTTTGGGTATTCACGCGAATTTCATGTGCTCTCGCTGTTCCGACAATATCCAATCTATATTCGGGACTGGTAGTACCTATTCCTATTCGTTCGTCGTTAAAATGTCGGTAACTACGCGCTATATCGGTAGGCCCTTCAACTGGATCACTAACATAAAGCTCCGATTGGATTACTGAAACGGAATTTTCGTGCAAAAGCTGCATTTTAACTTTTATCCCTAAATCATTCCCATTATTATTCAGATGGTATATCGGAATACGTGAATTATACGCATCATACTCACCTATAGCCCAGTAAGATGCTAATGGCTCGGAGGCCTGCGTAATTTCGCCGCGCTGGTCGAGGTATTCTCCAGGTACACCATTATAAACAATATCGATGCGCTTATTCAGTATTCCCCGATTAGGTTGGTAATTATAACCGCCAGCCAACTGAATTTCGATTACACCAACTATGTAGGTATTTTTCGGAATATTTAAATAAGCTACCTGATTATTGCTTCCATGCGGAAAAGCAACTTTAAAAGATTTTTCGAGAAAATGTTGAGCCTGTACATTAATCGATATTACAACTATCGTAACGAGCATGAAGAGTCTAAATAGCATAGTCAAAATTTAAAAAAATGTAAAAATTATTGAAAAAGTAAAAAATATCAGAGCTCATTTCGAGCGCTTCAAGTTATCAAGCTCTTCGCTGAGCGATATTACGTGCAAGGTCAGCTCTTCTATTTTTTGTAAGAGAATTTTATTCATTTCTCCAATTGCCAACCCCTGATCCGCTACAATATGAGCCTTAGGTACGCCCGGCAAGTGCTTGTTCAACTTAATAAATTCTTTGGTATCAGTTAAACTTGGCAATAAATAATCCTCTTCGAAAACATAATCGGGCCAGTTATTGACTTCGACTTTTATCTCCTTTGCACGTATTTTTCCATTAACTTCAAGCTTTTCTGTCGGTACACGCGTACCGATACCGATATTTCCGGCGAAATAATTATTACCCGCCCCAAGTACCGACAGATGGCCACTTAAATTCATGCCATTAGACTGGACGTACTCATCAATCTCGGTCTTGAATGTATGCGCGGCACCGTTCTCTTGCTGATAAGGCAACTGATGTTGCACATTATCAAATACTCTTGGACTTTGTGGAAAATTTGACGTAAAATGATAGGTCGTCATACCCTTTAGCCAAATGACAAAATCACGGTTATTACTAGAGATTGTTGCATCATGATAGCCCGCTATAAAAGGAGCGATTTCATCTAGATCATGACGTCGCTGATAAATAGTGGCCTCAATAAAATGCGAACCATGTCCCCACATCATCGTATGTATCCTGAAGTTGGCCATTATAGATCCATTCCAAAGAAAATCTTCATGAGTACTTGATCTTCCGATCTGAATCTCGGTTGGCTGATTCGATTCCCAACCATTATCCTTGAAAACAACAGGATAGTACTTATCGTTTTCGCCATTGACAACAAAACTGCCATTGCTACTTTGTCCAAATGCGAATTGAACGGCGCTTAAAATTAAAGCGAATAAAAAAAATTTCATAAATAAAATTATAAGATATCAGGTTAATCTAGATTAGTTGCGAAATATTGATTCCAGACGTTCAAGTCTCGCTGTGTTCTCTTTCAGGAGATCTCGGCATTCCTTTAGCTCTAGATCTTTTTCAATGAGGTAAAGTGTTAATTCCTCTACTTTCTTCATCAAAATTTCATTAACCTGCCCCACAGATATGCCTTCTTTTTCAAGAAGCTGAGCTTTGGGAACATCAGGAAGATGACCATGAACTGAAATAAAGCGGGCAACATCTTGGAGTGGTTTCAATTCATAAGCAGGATTAAATACGTAATCAGGCCAATTCGATGTTTGTACCTTAATTTCATGAGCTCGAATACTTCCGTTAACAGAGAGGAGTTCTTGTGGTGCTATAGTGCCTATCCCAACATTTCCATTAGGAAGAATCGTCATTTTTGTTGAGGAATTGGTCATGACACTCACAGGATGATCTGAAGCTGTTCCCAATACTCCTCCCGCAGGAGCCCCATAATACCCCGTATTGTGCGACCAGACACCCGTTGTTATTTGACTCGAACTCACGATTGATTTTGCGTGAAACTCTCCCTTTACCTGAAGTACGCGGTTCCAACCTTCACTATTTTCAACCTCTGTTGTACCTATACCAATATTGCCGTCAGGGCGAAAAACCATATAAGCATTATACCAATCTTGTCCAATGAAGGAATAGCTTTGTGTACTTATACCATTATTCGCGCTACCCATGGTACCAAACATAATAAACTGTTTACTTCGGTCATGGTTGGATATGCTATACCCTCTCGACCATCCACCTGTCAGACCGGGAAAATTAATCTTTAGATTGATACCGAAAATAGGATCTCCCAATCCGATACCAATATTGGGATCAGAGGACTGCGCAAAAACAAAACATGGAAGAATAGCCATAACGGCTATAAGAATTTTTCTTTTCATATAAAAAATAAAAAAACGACTAAAATACAATTAACATAAAAATTTCTTAAACGAACAATCAAAAGCATGGACAATTTCCACGAAATAGACTTAATTACAAAATCTTGCAAGAAAAATAGATTAAAATAGTTAACAATGATAGCGACTATCGATACACATATCGCCATAATTTTCGCAAAAGTAACAAAATATCACCACCTTAATGTTAAAAGAATCAAATAAAACTATATTTACAAAAAAATTAATGTCATGAAAGTATTTAAAACTGTATTATTGCCCATTTTGCTTTTTATTTTCAATACAAATGGAAATTGTCAAGATCTGGCAATTAAAACAAAAATTTTAGAAGGCTTTACTTCTTCAACTGATCAAGCGTATGAATTTAAGTTATTCGATATTGGCTACAATAGCTTTCACTGGCAAGCTGCCTCGAGTATCATCGTTGAAGTTTTTCAACAGGCCTATTCACCTGCTTACGCCAAATATGTTATTAATCTGGGATATGGGTTCGGGGTAAATTATGGAAACATGCAGCTTCTTCAAGTGGAAAATTACGGAAACCATCTATTTAGTGTCTCTTTCGGTCATGAGTCGGATTTAAACACATCCCATTTCGGTTATCCCAACAAAAGAATGCCTGTTCTCTTAAAGGTAAAACCCTACATTCAATGTAGTATAAAGGTAACTTACACCCATAATGAAGTAACGAATTTGTCGAGCCTTCATGAAATTTCATTCCCAGCTACACAATCGGGCTCGCCTACCGCAGATTTTCCCATTCAAATGATGGTAAACACACCGCTTTGGACGACAAGCAACTTGCGTGTAGAAGGCGACGACAATCATTATATTATGGAAGGTAATTTGGGAATCGGCACAAAAAAACCTCAGGAAAAGCTCTCCGTTAGTGGAAAGATACTTGCACATGAAATACGGGTCACTACAGCAGCAAATGACTGGCCTGACTACGTATTTCATAAAGATTATAATTTAAGTCCTTTGAAAGATATCGAAGCCTTTATTTTGCAAAATGGGCATTTACCTGAGGTACCCAGTACAGCTGAAGCTCGGGAAAACGGAATTTCTTTGGGAGAAATCAATAAAGTACTTCTGAAAAAAATAGAGGAATTAACGCTTTATGCGATTGAGGCAAAAAAACAGCTTGATGATCAAAGTACCGAAATCAAGAAGCTTAAAAACAGATTACCGAAATAGGATTCTTTCCAACATACTATTAGCTACAGTAATGTTTCGACAAAACCTATCATTCACAAAAAAAGGTGCTTACTTTTCATCTCGATCATATAAGCACCTTTAAACATGGCGTAAACCTTTAACTTACTTAGACTCCAGCTTCAGTACTCTTTTTTCCAGGTTTTCAATCTGTTTGTTCTTTTCGATAAGATGCAAAGTAAGTTCCTCAATTTTTTTTAGTAAAACCGTATTCATTTCGCCCAGTGCAATGCCTTCTGATTCGGCGATATTTGCCTTGGGAACATCCGGAAGATGACCGTTTTCAGCAATAAACCTTTCGGTAGCATCTAAACTCACCAACTTGTAATCAGGCTCAAAAACATAGTCGGGCCAATTAGATGTTTCCACTTTAATTTCCTGTGCCCTAATCGATCCGTTTACAGCAAGCTTTTCACCGGAAGAATTAACAGTACCAATAAGTAAATTCCCATTTCGGTCCAACCGCATACGTTCATAATTACTATGTGTATTAAACGTTAAATATCCGCCTGTTTGACCGTCACCCCGAAAAAAGTTGATTGAGCTATTTACAGAACCGTAGAACGAATGCTCTAGGGAAAAACTCTTTAAGCCAGACTGTGGGTTATTTTGTGTATCGAAACCTCTTACACCAAGGTACGTCCCATCACCAATCATGTTACCTTCTGGCAATCTACCGAAAACAGCTCCCAATTCTCCATACGAGATATTTGCGGCCATATCAAAAAAAGCCCTGGGCTGTAAGGTATGTATCCCAACTTTTGTACCATTGTTGGAGAAGGTATTTTCTTGTCCATATGTTTGCGTCGCACAGATAACACAAACAAAAAATGCGAATTGCTTTATTAACATAATACTTACTTATTTTTTAAAATTTCGTCAATTTGATTCTGGAGTGATAAAATGTACAATGTCAACTCTTCATTCTTTTTAAGGAGTTTATTGATCATCTCCCCTAAATGTACACCATCTTTTTCGACCGCATCGGCCTTAGGCATATCAGGTAGATGCTTATTTATTTTCACATAGTTTTCCAGTTCTTTGAGTGGTAACAAATTGTAATCTTTATCAAACACATAATCAGGCCAATTCGTCGCCTCAACTTTAATTTCATGTGCGCGAATACTTCCATTTACAGCTAGTTTCTCTTTCGGTGTTGCTGTACCAATACCAACATTACCAAGCTCATTATACCTAAGCAAGAGATTGTCGTAGGCCTGTGCTGATTCAGGGTGAATAAAAAATAACTCTGAAAGCCCTAACAGATTGTCATTTTGAACCGTCTCATAAAAAGTATATCTAATTTTGCCAACTGACATTCCCGGAAGACCGATGATGAAATACCCCTGATCATGGTTGTTAATATCGGCAATGGTTACCCAATTATTATTCCATTGATCATACACCTCAATTTTGAATTTTTTGGCGGCATAATAGCGTGTACTCCACCCGATCTAAGCGCTGCGTTGTGTATGTTTATCTGGTAAATTTTCAATCAAGATAACATATGGATTATTGGGATTTATTCCAACATTGGTATAAACAGCATCCATCCTACCATCAAAAAGAGATTCCATAGGCAATTGTGCACTTCCAGACTGCGTGACAGGATAAAATTGATTCGCATAAAAGAGCATATTCTTCTCCAGAGATGCGACCGTTCCATTTGATGGAGAAATTACTTGCTCCTGTTGAGCAAATATACTTTGGCTAAAAATAAAAAAGTACATTAGTGCGGCCAACTTGTTCATATCTATCATTATTTATCAGTATTTTTTATTTAAACGACCACGATCACTATCATCCGAAACCTTCTGTGTTTCGTAATAAACCTTAACTTTTAATCTAAAAAAAATCGACTTAACGCAGGTTAAAATATGATCGAAGCATTCATAACTACAAATTTATTGATTTACAAATACACTACAATATTATTCTAAAATAAATTAAAATAATATTTTTTCGAATTAATAACAAAAGCCATCATGTAACTTCAGCAAACAAAAAATCATATGTGTCCTAAATAAATT
>NZ_DFPI01000003.1:0-78148 GCF_002377215.1 Sphingobacterium sp. UBA3519 | reverse complement strand
CCCAAACTTTCGGTATGATCCCTGTCTTGTTCTCATGAACCGCTTTCTGCTGGATTTTAAACAAGGTGCTGTTTTTGGTGCTGCCTTGGCGCCAGAAACAAAAAAAGCGCTTTCTGATTTCTCTGAAAGCGCTGTTGTCTGCGGAAGAGGCGGGATTCGAACCCGCGGTACCGTTTCCAGTACGACAGTTTAGCAAACTGTTCCTTTCGGCCACTCAGGCACCCTTCCTCGTTTTGACATTGCAAACATAAGGCAATTATTTGATTCTGCAAAGTCTAAATAATAAAAAAAATGCAAAAAAAATGTAACGTTGCAATAAGCGTTTGAAATTCAATTTGTTGTTTGACAATTAAAATTACATTGTTTTTTTGCTTAAATCGTAATCTACCCGAACATGGTAGATACTTTTGAGCATTGCCTTAAAAATAACTGCCGATTCGGTGATATCTTTTAGCGTAATGTTACTATTATTGAACTGTCCTCGCATCAATTTATGTTCAATAATCTTATCGACAAGATTATTGATAGATTCTTCCGATGGTTCTTTTAACGCACGGGATGCGGCTTCGACCGAATCTGCCATCATGAGTACGGCTGTTTCCTTTGAAAAAGGAATAGGGCCGGGGTAGGTAAATAAAGACTCATCCACCAGTTTGTCGGGATTGTTCTTGACAAAAACGTTATAAAAATAGTCAACACGCGTCGTTCCGTGGTGTGTGCGGATAAAATCAAGGATCACGTCGGGCAATTGATGTTTTTTGGCAATATCGACCCCTTTGATGACATGTGATATAATAATCTGCGCACTTTGTTCCGGTGAAAGCTCGTCATGCGGATTTTTTTCTGTCTTCTGATTCTCGATGAAAAATTGAGGGTTTGTCAATTTTCCGATATCGTGGTATAGGGCTCCGGCGCGGACCAACAGTGGATTCCCGCCGATTTTGTAGATAGCGGCTTCCGCTAGATTAGCCACCTGTAGGGAGTGCTGAAAGGTTCCCGGAGCTTTAAAAGAAAGTTCCCGCAATAATTTGGAATTACTATTGGTAAGTTCCATGAGTGTGAGATCAGAGACAATGCCAAACAACTTTTCGAATGCATAGATCATCGGATAAGCCAATAAGGTGATCATGACGCTTACGAAAAAGGGAAGAAGGTCAGACCAGTAAATGGTGTCTATTGATCCGTTTCTGGTGACGACCAAGCCGATATAAGCAATCCAATAGGTGCCGAGGATGATAGCCGAGGAAATGAACAGCTGCTCCCGTTTGACCAATGTTTTAATACTATAGATCGCAACGATGCCCGCCATAAATTGCAGGAAGACAAACTCAAAACTATTTGGTACAAAAAGACCCGCCAGCAGCACCATCAACAGATGGATATTTAGCGCCACACGCGTATCAAATAGAATACGAATAATAATGGGGACGGCACAAAACGGCATATAATAGAGATTCGGTATCTTGATTTTAATGGCCCAGGATAGGACGCCGAGCATACCTATAATGACAATCATGATAATGACCAGCAATCTGTTGTTGAAATAGATGTCCTTGCGGAAAAGAAAAAGGAAAACCATTAGAATTGAAAGGGCGAGCGAGATGATTAGAAATTGCCCTAATGTCACATAATTTTGATTACCACTGATCTTGCCTTCATCTTCGTATACCTTCCGGAGCGATTCGAGTTTCTGGTAAGTTTCATTGGAAATTATTTTTTCTTTTTCGGCGATCAGTTCGCCTTTTTGGACTACACCCCGTGTCGCTGAAATATTAGCAATGGCATTCTGTTCCAAGGCCTCCGTCTGCTGGTCGTTATAACTATAGTTAATGGTAATATAGTTTTTTAAAGTCTCCTCGAGCCAGCTCTTTTGTTTTATTTTGGTCAATTTGGGCATGATCTCATCCATATACCCATAAGAGCTTTCGATGGTGTAACAGTCAGCCGTGTTTTTTTGACTGGCAACTTTGTCCTGGATCAGTGTGAAATTGTAATGCTTGGAAGCTGGAGATTTGTCATTGCTGCGGTTCTGAAACCGATTGTTCAATGAAAGGATGCCTTTGCCATAGAGATGGCTTAAGATGGCATTGCCGGCATTTCTATAATCCGCAATATTCTCATGTGTTGTATCCAGCTTGCTGCTTTGCCATTTTTCGGCCAGATCGGTATTGAACTGATCAATTTGCTCTTTGCTTGTCGTCGTATTGGCATTATAAATCGGTTGAATCGTGTTCAAGATACTTTTCTTGTCCGCATTCAATTCTTCCTGCGTTTTTAATATGGCAAAATTATAAGGTGATATCAGATTCTCATGATTCCATACTTTTCCCTTTTGGAATTCATAGCGAAAACGAGGCTGTTTGGGAAGGAATATACAGATCAGAATAATAGTGATAAGTATTAATCCAATTTTTCGGACGAGGTTCTCCGTTGTATTTAATTCTCTTTTGTACTTTATTTTTAGTCTTCCCACTGTGAGCTATATTTTTAATATAATGTTAATATACAAATGTAGTTATAATTTATTTTCTGCAGCTTCTGCCAATTGTCGTTTGTAGGTATTAAATCGGGTAAATGCTGTGATGAACAAAAAATACTTGTTATCTTTGCAAAAAAAATACAACATGTCAACAAAATCACATCTAATTGCACCATCCGTTCTTGCTGCAGACTTTGCAAAATTATACGATGATATTATCATGGTAAACAACAGTGAGGCAGATTGGTTTCATATTGATATTATGGACGGGGTTTTCGTTCCAAATATCTCTTTTGGATTTCCAGTTATGCAGGCTATTGCAAAACATGCTGCTAAACCTTTGGATGTACATTTGATGATTGTTGACCCCGATCGTTATCTGCAAGTATGTAAAGATTCGGGTGCTGAGATCATTACAGTGCATTACGAAGCATGTACACATTTGCATCGTACAATAGCTGCTATAAAAGAATTGGGATGTAAAGCTGGTGTCGCATTGAATCCACATACACCGGTTGCTCTATTAAAAGATGTTCTTGCAGATTTAGACTTGGTGTGTATTATGTCTGTTAATCCAGGGTTCGGTGGTCAGAAATTTATTCCGAATACCTACGCCAAGGTGCAGGAACTAAGGACGATGGCACAAGGCGTGAATGATGGACTGCTGATTGAAATCGATGGGGGAGTAACGACTGCGAATGCAGCACAGTTATTGAAAGCGGGAGCAGATGTTTTGGTGGCAGGTTCATTTGTCTTCAACGCGACAGATCCTTTGGAAACTGTGAAAGCATTAAAAAACATTGATATAACTGTAGAAAGTATATAAAAGGAAAAGGTGATTTGATAATATAAATCACCTTTTTTTTTGAAAGAAATAAATGCAAAATAGTGGATTGCAAAGAAAGATAGCGGGATTGCATAAGTTCTGTTTAGAACAATTCCAAATTGATTTAAATAAATGGAATGCATGCGTTTAAAGTTGGATTTTCACTATTTTTGTAATTAGTCATACAAGTTGATTTACGACAAATGAATCAACTTCAAAACATGAAGTGGAAGGGTTAATTTGTGATTTGTTAGGGGGACCCGATAGATGGCGTATTAGCTTAATTATATAACAGACATGGTGGCGTAGAAAGATAATGTGTTTTTATGCTGCCCATAAAATAGAAAGATAGATATCTATGAGTATTTACAACGATTACGTACAAGAGGTTGTAGAACGAGAAGGCCAAGGATTACATCCTAAGCCTATTGATGGAGCAGAATTACTAAGTGAGGTAATTGCTCAGATTAAAGATTTAAACAATGAAAATAGAGCTGAATCTTTAAGATTGTTTATTTACAACACGTTGCCGGGTACTACGCCTGCAGCGGGTGTTAAAGCACAATTTCTGAAGGAAATTATTTTGGGTCAATCAGTTGTTGCTGAAATTACACCTGATTTTGCTTTTGAATTGTTGTCACATATGAAGGGTGGTCCTTCGATCAGGGTCTTATTGGACCTGGCTTTGGGCACAGACCTAGCTATTGCAAAACAGGCGGCTGAGGTTCTTAAAACACAAGTTTTCTTATACGACGCAGATACTGCTCGTTTGAAAGAAGCTTTTGAGCAAGGCAATGAAGTTGCGAAAGATATTTTAGAAAGCTATGCAAAAGCAGAGTTTTTTACGAAACTGCCTGAGGTTGCTGAGGAAATTCAAGTGGTTACTTTTATCGCTGGTGAAGGTGATATCTCGACAGATTTATTGTCGCCAGGTAACCAGGCACACTCGCGTTCAGATCGTGAATTACATGGAAAATGTATGATCACACCTGAAGCACAGCAACAGATCGTTGAATTACAGGCGCAACACCCTGGTAAAAGCGTTATGTTAATCGCTGAGAAAGGAACAATGGGAGTGGGGTCATCTCGTATGTCGGGTGTAAACAACGTTGCACTATGGACCGGTAAACAAGCGAGCCCTTACGTTCCTTTTGTCAACATTGCACCAATTGTTGGTGGTACGAATGGTATCTCACCAATTTTCTTGACAACAGTGGACGTGACCGGAGGTATCGGTATAGACCTTAAAAACTGGGTGAAGAAAGTGGATGAAAATGGTAACGTAATCCGTAATGAGAAAAACGAGCCAATTCTTGAAGAAGCTTATTCTGTTGCTACAGGTACTGTCTTAACAATTAATACCAAGACTAAAAAATTATATAACGGCGAGCAGGAGCTAATCGATATTTCGAAAGCTTTGACTCCTCAAAAAATGGAATTTATTAAAGCAGGTGGTTCTTATGCTATTGTCTTTGGTAAAAAGATCCAAACTTTTGCAGCGGAAACTTTAGGTATTCAAGCGCCAGCAGTATTTGCCCCTTCAAAAGAAATTACAATTGAAGGCCAGGGTCTAACGGCAGTGGAGAAAATCTTCAATAAAAATGCGGTAGGTGTAACGCCAGGTAAGGTATTACATGCTGGTTCTGACGTGCGTGTGAAGGTGAATATCGTTGGCTCGCAAGATACGACAGGTTTGATGACTGCGCAGGAATTAGAAGCGATGGCTGCTACAGTAATTTCGCCTACAGTAGATGGGGCTTATCAATCAGGTTGTCATACTGCATCGGTATGGGATAAAAAAGCACAAGCCAATATTCCTAAATTGATGAAATTTATGAATGATTTTGGATTGATCACTGCACGCGACCCTCAAGGGGTGTACCATTCGATGACAGACGTTATTCATAAGGTATTAAATGATATTACCATCGATGAGTGGGCAATCATTATCGGAGGTGATTCACATACCCGTATGTCTAAAGGTGTTGCTTTTGGTGCTGACTCCGGTACCGTGGCGCTAGCTTTAGCGACAGGTGAAGCTTCTATGCCAATTCCTGAATCGGTCAAAGTTACGTTTAAAGGCAGTATGAAAGAACACATGGATTTCCGTGATGTGGTTCATGCGACACAAGCGCAGATGTTGCAACAGTTTGCCGGTGAAAATGTGTTCCAAGGTCGAATTATTGAGGTTCATATCGGTACGCTTTTAGCGGATCAGGCATTTACTTTTACAGACTGGACTGCAGAAATGAAAGCGAAAGCTTCTATTTGTATTTCACAGGATAATACGCTGATCGAATCATTGGAAATCGCTAAAAACCGTATCCAGATTATGATCGATAAAGGCATGGAAAACAAAAACAATGTTTTGCAGGGCTTAATTGACAAAGCGAACAAACGTATTGAGGAAATTAAATCTGGTGCTAAGCCTGCTTTAACTCCAGACACCAATGCGAAGTATTACGCTGAAGTTGTTATTGATCTGGATATTATCGAAGAACCGATGATCGCCGACCCGGATGTGAATAATGCAGATGTTTCGAAACGTTATACACACGATACAATTCGCGATCTTTCTTACTATGGTGGAAACAAAAAGGTGGATTTAGGTTTCGTCGGTTCTTGTATGGTTCACAAAGACGATTTGAAGATCGTATCGAAGATGTTGAAAAACATTGAACAGCAAAAAGGTGTTGTTACGTTTGAAGCGCCTTTGGTCGTTGCAGCGCCAACATACAATATCATTGATGAGCTAAAAGCGGAAGGCGATTGGGAATTCTTACAAAAGTACTCTGGATTTGAATTTAGCGATGCTTTACCAAAAAGTACTGCGCGTACTGAATACGAGAATATTATGTATTTGGAGCGTCCTGGTTGTAACCTTTGTATGGGTAACCAGGAGAAAGCAGCTAAAGGTGACACGGTAATGGCTACGTCAACCCGTTTATTCCAAGGACGTGTCGTTGAAGACAGAGATGGTAAAAAAGGGGAGTCATTATTAGCATCAACTCCGGTTGTTGTTCTTTCAGCGATTTTGGGCCGGATTCCGAATATTGAAGAATATAAAGCTGCTGTGGAAGGCATTAACTTAACGAAGTTTGCGCCTATTCCAACAAAATAATTAGTGATAGGGTTTAGTAACTTAATTAAACAACATAAATTAGAGAGATATGGCTTTTGATATAGATATGATTAAAAAGGTCTATAGCCAATATGATGAGCGCATTTCTGCTGCTCGTCAGGTGGTTAACAAACCTTTGACTTTATCTGAGAAAATTTTGTATGCCCACCTTTGGGATGGCAATGCTACTGAGGATTACAAACGTGGCGTTTCTTACGTTGATTTTGCTCCAGATCGCGTTGCTATGCAGGATGCAACTGCACAGATGGCATTATTGCAATTTATGCAAGCTGGGCGTCCAAAGGTAGCGGTTCCTTCTACTGTACACTGTGATCACCTGATTCAGGCGAAAGAGGGTGCGGATAAAGATTTGGCTCGTGCTAAAAGCGAAAGTTCTGAAGTATTCAACTTTTTGAGTTCTGTATCCAATAAATATGGTATCGGTTTTTGGAAACCCGGAGCTGGTATTATTCACCAAGTCGTTTTGGAAAACTATGCGTTTCCAGGCGGTATGATGATCGGTACAGACTCGCATACGGTGAATGCCGGTGGTTTAGGTATGGTTGCGATCGGTGTGGGTGGTGCTGATGCGTGTGATGTGATGGCAGGTTTACCTTGGGAACTTAAATTCCCGAAACTGATCGGTGTAAAATTAACGGGTAAGTTGAGTGGATGGGCGGCAGCAAAAGATGTGATCCTCAAAGTCGCGGGTATTTTGACTGTAAAGGGTGGAACTGGTGCCATTGTCGAGTATTTTGGCGAAGGTGCGGAGTCGCTATCGTGTACAGGTAAGGGAACCATCTGTAACATGGGTGCTGAAATTGGTGCAACAACCTCAACTTTCGGTTATGACGAATCGATGGAACGTTATCTGCGCGCTACGGGTCGTGCCGAAGTAGCTGATGCGGCCAATGCTATAAAACAGCATTTGACTGCGGATGCTGAGGTCTATGCTGACCCAGAACAATATTTTGATCAGTTAATTGAAATCAATCTGTCTGAATTAGAGCCTTCTCTAAACGGTCCTTTTACGCCAGATTTGTATACTCCGGTTTCACGCATGCGTGAAGAAGCAACGAAAAATGGCTGGCCTCTGCAAGTTGAATGGGGATTGATCGGTTCATGTACAAACTCTTCCTATGAAGACTTGTCACGTGCGGCTTCTATTGCAAGACAGGCTGTTGATAAAGGGCTTATCACAAAAGCTGAATTCGGTATTAATCCAGGGTCAGAGCAAGTGCGTTTTACGGCTGATCGCGATGGTTTGCTGAAAACTTTTGAAGATCTCAATGCGACAATTTTTACAAATGCATGTGGTCCATGTATCGGTATGTGGGATCGTGTAGGGGCCGATAAACAAGAGAAAAATACAATCGTTCATTCTTTCAATCGTAACTTTGCAAAACGTGCAGATGGTAATCCAAATACCTATGCATTTGTTGCATCGCCAGAATTGGTAGCTGCAATTGCAATTTCTGGTGATTTGGGTTTCAATCCGGTAACTGATACCTTGATAAACAACAAGGGTGAACAAGTGAAGCTGGATCCACCTGTGGGGGATGAGTTGCCAACAAAGGGATTTGCGGTAGATGACCCAGGGTACCAAGCGCCAGCTGCTGATGGTAGTTCGGTGGTGGTTGATGTAGCACCTACTTCTGATCGTCTTCAATTGTTGGAGCCTTTTGCTCCATGGGAAGGTACAG
Source organism: Sphingobacterium sp. UBA3519 (assembly GCF_002377215.1). Classification (NCBI taxonomy): domain Bacteria; kingdom Pseudomonadati; phylum Bacteroidota; class Sphingobacteriia; order Sphingobacteriales; family Sphingobacteriaceae; genus Sphingobacterium; species Sphingobacterium sp. UBA3519. The sequence continues at coordinate 70,019 of NZ_DFPI01000003.1, read as the reverse complement.
ATTTGAAAGGGTTGAAACTATTGATTAAGGCGAAAGGTAAATGTACTACTGACCATATTTCTATGGCTGGTCCTTGGTTGAAATACCGTGGTCACTTGGATAATATCTCAAATAACATGTTGATTGGCGCCTTGAATTTCTTCAATGAGAAGACTGATAGCGTTAAAAATCAACTTACAGGCGAATATGGTCCTGTTCCTGCAACACAGCGGGACTATAAAGCACACGGTATTGGTTCAATTGTGGTCGGTGATGAAAACTACGGTGAAGGTTCTTCCCGCGAGCATGCTGCGATGGAACCTCGTCATTTAGGTGTTCGTGCTGTTTTAGTTAAGTCTTTTGCCCGTATTCACGAAACAAACCTGAAAAAACAAGGTATGTTGGGATTAACGTTTGCAAATAAAGACGATTATAACAAGATTCAGGAGAATGATACCATTGATATTATCGGTCTGACAGAATTTGCTCCAGGTAAACCATTAACGCTTGTGTTACATCATGCTGATGGTACTTCGGAAGAGATTTTGGCGAATCATACCTACAATGCGCAACAAATCGAGTGGTTTAAAGCCGGTGGAGCTTTGAATATCATCCGCAAAAATCAAGGATAATAATTCTTTAGAAATAAAATGAAAAGCTGCTTTCCTGGAAATGGGAAGCAGCTTTTTTTTGAAAGTGTCTGATGTTATTCGACAGAAAGAACTTGCTAGTTTGCTTTAACTGCTCTCGGTGCTTGAGAAGTCAAGAAGGTTTGTTTTTTAAATCGAATGACATTTCTGTGATCTTCGTCATATTTTACCAATTTCCACTGTTTTTATTTGCTTATAAAATAGAATGCCGGTACTTTTGCCCAACGTTTTTAGCACCGATATGAGAAAAATATTTTTAACGATTGGAGCACTTGCACTAAGTGTTTCTGCCTTATTTGCCCAAGAAAATCCTGAGATAGGAAAAAGCATTTTCAAACCGAAAAATTTGAGAACAGAGAGTAACAAGGGCAAATTCTTCTTCTTTTGGGGGTACAACTTCTCTTCTTACGCGAAATCAGATATTCATTTTACGGGACCTAATTATGATTTTATTCTGCATGATGTAAAAGCGGGTGACAGGCCAACTAAATTTGGTTCAACGTATTTTGATCCAAGCAGACTGACTATTCCGCAATTTAATCTGCACTTTGGTTATTATATCAAGGATAATTATTCCATTTCATTGGGATGGGACCATATGAAATATGTGGTCGATATTCCGCAACAGGTGAAAATTTCGGGTTTTATCGGTGAAGAGATTTCTAACCCTGGTATTCCGACAGGAAATCGCGCTGGTCAATATAACGGTGAATTGATTACTGTAGACTCCGCCATGCTGACATTTGAACACACCGATGGCTATAACTTTGCCTCAGTAGGGCTAGAGCGTTATGACGACATCATCAATAACCGCAAGGGTCAACAGGTATTGACGATGGAATCGGGTGTGGATGTAGGCTTATTGATTCCTCGTTCCGACGTACATCTTTTTGGTGAAGGAGCCAACCATTTTTGGAACATTGCAGGGTATGGCGCTTCGGCAAAAGTTGGTTTGCACTACCGTTTTTATAAAGGACTCTATCTTCAGGGGAATTTCAAAACGGGCTGGACTGATTTAACAAACATTCGTACAACTGGAAGAAGAGGCGTAGATAAAGCCTCTCAACAAATATGGTTTTTTGAAAATTACTGGGCTTTGGGCTTTAGGTTTTAAAATATATTCGATACAAAAAAGGCTACTTTAAAGTAGCCTTTTTTGTATATTCTTTTTATATCCTATTTCATCTTCTATAAACGTCTCAGCTAAATGTCGCTCAGTTTGAAAATATCCTTTACCCGAATACCTTTTTCAGTACGCTGAAGTGTACAGCATTCATGTATCGGATCGTGTTCGAAAAATAAGATGTATTCATTATCGACGATCTCATTCCAATAGCTGTTGCGTTCCTCCATGGTCACGAGAGGTCTAACATCATAGCTCATAACATAAGGAATGGGGATATGTCCCACCGATGGCAATAGATCCGCCATATAGAGGATCGTTTTGCCTTTATACAGTATCTGAGGCAGCATCATCGCTTCTGTATGACCGTGTGCATAACGGATAGCAATATTGCTTCCGAAAGGATTTTGGTGATCTTCGACAAATTTTAATTGCCCACTCTCTTGTATTGGTAAAATGTTCTCTTTTAAGAAAGAAGCTTTTTCGCGTGGATTAGGATCGGTAGCCCAAGACCAATGGTCGCTATTGCTCCAAAAATGAGCATTTTTAAAAGCCGGAACGAGTTGTTCACCTTGGCGGGCGATAGCGCCACCACAATGATCGAAATGCAGGTGTGTAAGGATGACATCGGTGATATCACTTCTGTCAAACCCACTATTTTTTAATGATTTATCCAGCGTTGCATCGCCATGAAGATAATAATAGCTGAAGAATTTTTCATTTTGTTTGTCTCCCAATCCTGTATCGACCAGCATTAAACGATTACTGTCCTCGATGAGGAGCAGGCGGTTTCCCCAGGTACACATATTGTTTGAGTCGGCCGGGTTTGTTTTGTTCCAGATACTCTTGGGGACAACGCCAAACATTGCACCGCCATCAAGTTTGAAAAATCCCGTTTCTATGGCATGTAATTTCATTCGCAGATGATATGTCTTTTAATGATCTGTTTTTACCTTATTAATATTTGTAAAGCTTGGAACAATTTACGAAAAATATGTGATATTTTTTGATGGTGATAAATTGATGTGCTAAAAAAATATGCTAAAAAGTTTAATTTTTTTTACCTCTATAAGTTGCTGTTAATGAGTTTTTTGTTTTTGTGTTTTTTGTACAATAAGCTTGATTTTTAGGTAATTAAGTTTTGTTTTTAGCGAAAAATGCCTTTAAATTTGGGCACATTTTAAAACAAACAAAAAATATGAAAAAGGGTAACATTGGAAACGCGCCTGATTTGAAATATTTAAAAATTGATAGTACAAAAAATGTATTTTATCAATTGCCTGTTTCTGAATTGGTCGAACATGCCTTAGCAAATCACGAAGGTCGACTTTCTGATACGGGAGCGCTAGCTGCTGATACAGGGAAATTTACTGGAAGGTCGCCAAAAGATCGGTTTCTGGTCGAAGATTCTTTAACTAAAGATAGCGTTTGGTGGGGAGAGATCAATCAACGAATGTCTCCGGCTAATTTCGAAGCACTACTCTCGAAAGTAGCGGCTCACTTAAGTGATCAAATCATCTATGTAAGAGATTGTGCTGCAGGGGCTGATCCAGCTTATCAAATAGATTTACGTGTTGTTACGGAAACAGCTTATCAAAGTATATTTGCCAATAACCTGTTTCTACGGCCGGAGCCAAATCCAGATGCCCAGCCAGCCTGGTCGATTTTAGCCGCTCCGACGCTGCTTATCGATGAGCCGCATCAATATGGCATTATCAACGAAAATTTTGTCGCGATTGACTTTACAAAAAAGATAGTACTGATTGCAGGGACCGGTTACACGGGGGAGATTAAAAAGAGCATTTTTTCAATATTGAACTTTATTTTGCCATTCCAGCATAATGTGCTTTCTATGCACTGCTCGGCGAACACTTCGAAGGAAGGGGAGACAGCGTTATTTTTCGGACTTTCAGGTACAGGGAAAACGACCCTGTCGGCTGATAGAAACAGAAAGTTGATTGGTGATGATGAGCATGGATGGAGCGAAAGGGGAATATTCAATTTCGAAGGCGGCTGCTACGCCAAATGTGTAGGGTTGTCAGAAGACAAAGAACCTGAGATCTTTCACGCAATTCGTTTTGGGGCTCTCCTTGAAAATGTTGTGTTGGATGAATTTGATCGACCTGATTATAACGATATTAGCAAGACAGAGAATACGAGGGTATCCTATCCCATCGATTTTATGGAAAATGCCGAAATAAATGGAATTGGCAATGAACCAGAAAATATTTTTTTCCTTACAGCAGATGCTTTTGGTGTACTTCCTCCCATTTCATTGTTGACCACCGATCAGGCGGTATATCATTTTGTCAGTGGTTATACAGCAAAGGTTGCCGGTACAGAGGTCGGGATAAAGGAGCCTACAGCAGCATTTTCAACCTGTTTTGGACAGGCATTTTTACCGCTCCATCCTTCAAAATATGCGGCCTTGCTGCGTTCGAAACTAGAGCAAAATCGTAACATCAAAGTTTGGCTAGTGAATACAGGCTGGATTGCTGGTCCTTACGGAATAGGTAGACGTATTAAGCTGAATTATACACGATCGCTAATTCGCGCGGCCATGGACGGTTCACTACTGGAATCTCAGTTTAATAAGCATGATATTTTTGGATTGGAATATCCAACGAGCTGTGGAGAGCATGTTCCTGCACAAATTTTAGATGCACGCGGTTTATGGAACAATGATGAGGCTTATGACATGCAAGCAAAACGCTTGGCGAAGCTGTTCATTTCGAATTTTGAAAAATTCAATAATGAAATGCCGGACTCCGTGCTGGCCGCAGGACCTAAAATCGAAACTACGATACTTGTATCTTAATTCGTTTTAATATTATAAAAAAACAGGAGGAAATACTTTTCCTCCTGTTTTTTTATAATGATACCTTACCAGACCGACAGTCATTTAGTCGTGTTTTGTAACGAAAGAATCTATTTTTTCCTGCTCACTTCCAACAAGCGCATTGATAATCAGTTTGAAGGACGCTAAGCGGGCCTTTTTCTTGTTATCTTTGGTAATTTCTAACCAAGGCGATTTTTTGGTGCTTGTCTTTTTAAATAAATCTTCAATATAACCCGTATAAACATCCCATTTCTCCTGCGCCTGCTCGTCCAGCACACCGATTTTCCATTGTTTTAGGATATCTTCTTTTCGCTCTTTTAATCTTTCGGCCTGCTCTTCTTTGCTGATATTCAGGAATAATTTGATAAGGATGATGCCATCGTCGATTAACTGCTTCTCAAATTCAGGAACTTGGTTCATAAACAGCTCGTGCTGTTCCTTGGTGCAAAATCCAAATACTGGTTCAACAACAGCTCTGTTATACCAGCTGCGGTCGAAAATCACAATTTCCCCAGCATTGGGGAGCTGTTTGATATATCGTTGAAAATACCATTGTCCAGCTTCCTCCTCGGTTGGTTTAGGCAATGCAACAACGCGCACCTTTTTGGGATTCAGGTATTGGGTTACACGGCCAATTGTACCGCCTTTACCCGCAGCGTCCCTGCCTTCAAAAATAATCAGTACTCGTTTTCCTTTTTCAATGATTTCATATTGAAGTTTTAAGAGCTTGACTTGGAGCTCGTAAAGCTCCTTTTCATAATCGTAAACATCATTGAATTTTTTTATCTCCAGAATGCCATGCTGTTCCAGATAGTTTAAAACATCTTTGTTTTCGTAGATCTTCTGAAGTTCATTTAAATCGTATTCTGCCATATGCTATTGATTTATACGTTCGTTTTCCTAAAGTTACTTATTGAATTGTTAAAAAACGTCAAATTTCATATAATTCCGAATGGGATGTGTAATAATAAGCTCTTCACTTACGTTTAGAATTCTAAACAGCAAAAAAGGCTGTTTGCATAAATAAGACTTTTCATAAATTTAGGTTAATAATTGGTTAGGTTAGCTCGGAGTTCCCCACTTCGAGCTTTTTTGTCGGATGGGGGATCGCTTCAAGAGTACGAAAAAATACGATTCTGTTCCCGCTTAATTGAGCTGATCCTCCGTTTATTCTAAATGTTAAAAAATGTTAAATGGCATCTATTCTTATAATGAATTCAAAAATGCGACGTTTTCATTACAAATACTTTTCATAAAATAGGTTAATATATGGCTAACGAAAGCTCAGAGTTCCCCACTCTGGGCTTTTTATTTTTCAGGTCCCATTTTCGACTTAAAGGCTTTTTTTGACTTAAGTCAATGTTAGCTTTTTGATCCGTAGCATATTTGTACTCGAAATATAGTTGTGTGGGGGGGGCAGTCATAAAAAAGTTGCATTACAGATGCGTGGTACAGCACTTGGAGCTTGTGTTGCATTGGTGGATTTGCCTCTACGAATGGCAGGGGCATTGGCGGGATTAGTAGCGGGCCCGTTTGGTTATCAGTCGGTTTATTTATTGGGGGAATCAGCTGTCTGCTCGCTATCCTTATATTGATCTGCGACATGAAATAAGCTCAGAGCAATTCACTGTTTGTTGCAGTAAAGAGTCTCATTAAAGTCGGGCGGAACTTAAATCGATATATATAAAATAAGACGGACCAGATGTACATCCGGTCCGCCTTATTTATTGTGTATTTTGCTGCGCTCTAGGCAACTTCTCTTAGATCTACTGCTACTACACGGGATACACCTTGTTCCACCATGGTTACTCCATAGATGATGTCTGTACTTGCAATCGTTTTCTTATTGTGTGAGACTACGATAAATTGTGAATTTTTCGAAAAATCCCGGATAATATTGTTGAACTTATCAATATTCGTATCATCTAAAGGAGCGTCCACCTCATCGAAGATACAAAATGGTGCCGGTTTAGAAAGATAGAGTGAGAATAAGAGAGCTGTTGAAGTCAAGGTCTTTTCACCACCCGAAAGCTGATTGATAGACAGCGGCCTTTTCCCTTTGGGTCTTGCAATAATGTCGATATCTGAATCCAACGGATTGCTCGGGTCTGTGAGTACCAGGTCACAGCTGTCTTCTTCGTTAAATAGCGAACGGAATACTTTAACGAAGTTATTCCTCACGGCATCAAATGTAAACATAAACTGAACCTGAGCGGTATCGTCAATTTCTTTTATTGTTGCCATCAAGGATCCTTTTGCTTCAATTAAATCAGCTTTCTCTTTGTTAATGAAATCATAGCGTTCGTTCATCTCGTCGAAAGCCTCTTTTGCCATCAGATTGATCGTTCCAAATTCATCAAGCTGTTTCTTGAGTTTGCTACATTTGGTTGCCAATGTCGCTTGATCTTCTGTGATCTCAGGCGCATCTTCACGGTCAATTAGATCTTTCAATTCAATGTTGAATTCAACGGAAAGGCGTTCTTTTAAGGCATTGAGGTCGATCTGCAGACCTGTTTTTTTATCTTTGATCTCTGAAATAAGAAAGTCACTCTGCTCTTTTGAACGACGCTGCTGTGTCAGGGCGTCTTCGAGATTATTGATTTTCTGCTTATCTGCATAGTAGTTGTCTTCCAATTCTTTAAGACCATCTTCTAAAGCAATCTTCTGCTCATACATGGCAATAAGATCCCGATCTTCTTCATCTTCAAATGGAATGGTTGTTCTTAACGCTTCTTGCACTTCAACTAATTCTGCACTGTTTCGCTCCAGACGGAGTTCGTGGTCATCCTTCTGCGTCTCTCTAAATTCGAGATCTTTCGTGATATTGGAAACTTTGTTTAACTGTTGATGATAAGCGATATTCTCTTGATTGTATGCGGTCGATTTTTCGTTAAGTATTTCAGCTATTTCATGGAACTGGTCCTGTAAAGTCGATAATTCGGCGATACTCTGTTCTTTTTCCTGGCGCAGCTCCTGAAGCTGTGGCTCGGCAATCCTTAAATCTGATTCTATACTTTCAATTTTCTCCTGAATATCTTTTTTACGGGCCTGGGAGTTATTGATGAAGGCTTGATATTGCTCTTGCTTTGTTTTGACAGTAATTAATTCATTATTCAGTCTATTGAGCTGAAAACGAAGCTCATCGATTAACTCTTTCTGCGAATTGCCGCGTAGTACATCCAAGCGAGCTGTTTCGGCGGTTATTTTATCTTCAAGTTTTGCTATTTCCTGATTTAAGGTTTTGATCTCTTGGGATAACACTTCGAGGTTTTTCGCTCTTCCGATACGTTTGCCCTCAAATAATCCCACGGAACCACCAGAAAGACCCAAATGATGTTTCGAATAACGTCCATTTTTTTGCAGAATCACCTGTCCCAGAGCAGGTAGCTTTTCATCCAGTTCTTTTTCATTGTCATGTTTAAGAATAAAGACCTGCTGGAGCAGCATCGTACATAAAGCCTTGTACTTTTCGTCTACTGTAATCACATCCAACGCAGACATCAAATTGTCATTTGGTGCAGGGGCAGCGCTTGGCGAGTGTGTTATGGCATCTAAAACAAAGAAATTAGCTCTTCCTTTTGCGGCATCGCTCAATAGCTGAATTGCTTGAACAGCATCTTGTTGTGTTTCGACAACATAGTGATTCATTATAGGCTCTAGATAGTTCTCAATAGCCACGCGATAATCTTCCTGACAGAAAAGGACATCTGATAGGAGCGGAGGTTGCTTTTTCCATCCTGCATTTTTCTTGAGGAACCGAATGGAATCGGGGAAACCTTCTAAATTATCAACAAGAGATTTCGTGAGGTTGTATTCGTTTTGTTTGGCATCTACCAGACGGAGGTCTTTGGCAAGCTGGGCCTTAAGTTCTTCTAGGTTTGCCTGGCACTGACTGATCTGTCCTTGGAGCTCTTCTTCCAGCTGGTTTGCTGAGTCATACTGTAACTGCTGTGCTTCCACACGGCCTTCCAGTTCAGTAACAGCAGAATTAAACTGCTGCAATTCGGCTTCTTTTGCTTCTGTATCTACACTATTGCGAACAGATTCTTGGAGGAGGGCTTCTTTCTGAATGGTAAATACGGCAAGATCTTTTTCTAATTTGTAGATTTTTGCCTGTAATTCAGCATTACTCTTATTAAAAAGATCAAGCTTTCCCTTTGCCGATTGTTGCTGTCCCCTCAGTTCGTCGACTTCGGATTTATCCGATTCAAGATTCGTTTTTAACGAATCGAGTTTATTTTGTTCATCAAACAATTCTTCATTCAGTCGTTTGATGGTGTAGAGTACATGATTAAGCTGTTGTTTATCACTGTTGATATCGAGGTTCAACCGGTTCTCTTTATCTTGAAGATTTTTGACCTTTTCGTTTTTGATCTTCTTTTCCGATTCATGACCTCGGATTTTATTGACAAATTCCTGCGTTGTTTTTTGCTGTACCGAAAGGTTTTTTTCTTGTTCCAAATTTGTCTGGCGGAGTGATTGGAGTTCCGTTTCCGCATTCAGAATATTTTGATGTGCATTGGCAGCATCTTTCTGAACCTTGGATTCTTGTGTTTGAAGTCTTTCCAATTCAGTCGAGAAATCTGCTATTTTATAATAAGCCAAATCTATACTGCTTTGGCGGTATTCTGCTTTAAGTGAGGTATATTTTTCAGCTTTTTTAGCTTGATTTTCTAATGATTTGAGGTTCTTTGTGATTTCGTAAAGCAAGTCATCTACACGGCTAAGATCGGCCTCAGTATCTCTCAGCTTTGCCAAAGTCTGTTTTTTACGAACTTTATACTTAGAGATTCCAGATGCTTCTTCGAAGAGGTTGCGACGTGAATTATCTTTATTATTGATAATTTCATCAATCATTTTCAATTCGATGATCGAATAGCTGTCCGCACCAACTCCGGTATCCAGGAACAGATCTGTGATATCTTTTAAACGACATTTGACATCATTCAATCGATATTCACTATCGCCGTTGCGAAACAGCTTCCGCGTGACGGTTACTGTCGAGAATTCCGTTGGCAAAATATTATTGTTGTTGTTGAAGGTCAGCGAGACCTCTGCAAGGTTTGCCGGTTTTCTATTTTTCGTTCCATTGAAGATAATATTTTCCATCTTATCGGAGCGAAGCATCTTTGTACTCTGCTCTCCCAGCACCCAGCGTATGGCGTCGACCACATTGGACTTCCCACATCCATTGGGGCCAACAATCGCTGTGACACCATCATTGAAGTTGATCGTGATCTTGTCTCCGAAACTTTTAAATCCTTTAATTTCTAGTTTGGTTAACTGCATTTATACCAAATTTGTTTGTCGTTATAAGCTTGCGAAAATAGTAAAATTAAACAATAATTTTTCCTTTCTTTATTCACATTTTCCTGTTTCAGGATCACATGAAGGGCCTTCTTCGCCTCTGCGTTCAAGCGGTGTTGGCTGACTGGCCAAGCATTCATTTATGGTGTTGTGAAAGACTTCCATGGGCTGTGCTCCGGGGATAGCATATTTTCTGTCAAATACAAAGAAAGGGACACCTCGGAGTCCTAAGCTGACACCTTCTTGAATATCCTGTGCAACATCATAAGCATATTCATCAGATTCCAATAAGTTTTTTACCTCCTGAGCGGAAAGATGCTCTTGCGCAGCAATCGTGCTGAGCACCTCGTTGTTATTTACATCAAGACCATCCGTAAAATGAGCTTTAAATAAGGCTTTCTTGATCTGAGTGTCTTTTTGTTGCGCTTGGGCAAAATGTATCAGACGATGTGCTTTTTTTGTATTTACAACGATTGCTTTTTCAAAGTTCAGATCAATACCCAGCTCTTTTCCTTGTGCACTGAGCTGTGAGGTCATCGCAACGACATCGTCCATACTCATGCCTTTCGTTTGAACGAGGTAATCGTAGGTTGGCATTGCTGGAGCATCTTCGGGATAATCAGGGTTAAGCTGATACGATTTCCAGATGATTTTAGCGGATGGCTTACTTGTGGACTCCTGAAGAGCTAGTTCAAGCTTTGTCAGACCAATATAACAAAAAGGACAAATGATGTCCGACCAAATTTCTATTTTCATATTTCTTTTTTTACTGCGTATATTGTAATCAAAAATACATATAATAACGATGATTATCTGTTTACATTGTTGCATGGATGTAAACAAGTGTTTCAAGTATTTGTATAACTATGGTGGAGAAAGCTTTTTTAAATCGTAAAGTTACCCTTGTTCTGGGCGGGGGTGGTGCAAGAGGCCTGGTGCATATTGGTATTATTCGACGTCTTGAAGAGCTGGGCTACGAAATCGATGAGGTGGTAGGTTGTTCAATAGGAGCGCTTGTCGGTGGTATCTATGCACAGGGGAAGATGGATGTTCTGGAAGAATGGATGCAGCGCCTGACGAAGAAATCGGTCTTTAATATGATGGATTTTAGCTGGAAGGGACTGGGGATGATGAAGGGGATCAAGGTGTTTAACGCCTTGAAATCTGTGATTCCGGATGCTAATATTGAGACTTTCCCTATTTTGTTTAAAGCCGTTGCGACAGATCTAAACTACGAAAAGGAGGTTGTGCTGGACTTTGGAAGTATGTATGATGCCATTCGGGCGTCGATTGCCATTCCCGCGGTGTTTACAGCTGTAGAAGACGACAATCATGTCTATGTTGATGGCGGGGTACTCAATCCATTGCCTATAAATCATGTCACCAAGAAAGAGAACCTAATCATAGCGGTTAATCTGGAATCTAAACCGGATAAACAATATTCTGTTATCAAAAAACTGGATACAAGGACTTCGAATTCGTTGGATATACTCCAAGCGTCATACTATGTGATGCGCAGGAAAATGAGCCGTATGATTGTTGATTTATACCGGCCCGATGTGGTGGTGGACATTCCCTATAATATCTGTAACCTTTGGGATTATCACCGCTCTGAATTTTTGGTCCAGAAGGGGCGGGAATATATTGACAAAGCATTAAAAAACAAAGCCAAAGCAAAGTAGTTTAGGACGATCAAGGGACTACTTTGCTTTGGCTGTACATGGTTTCTCTGGCATTGAGATACACTGAAACTGATATTTTTATTCTAAGCGAACCATGCGAAGTATTTGTTAAAACAAATTGGGGTAATCGCTAATAATGCCATCAACTTTCACGGCTTTTAGTTGCTCGATTTCTTCTTTCGTATTGACTGTCCAAGGAATGACCTTGATACCAGCTTTGTGACACTGCTTGACATAATCGCTTGTTACTATTTTATGATGCGGACTTATAATAAAAGGCGTAAAACCCAAAGCTGCAATTGTTTGCTCAATACTTTTTGTATGGTTTGCATCAATAAGATAAGAAACTTTGATTTGAGGATATGCTTTGTGCAGATAGTTAATGGCTCTGCTATCAAACGATTGAATAACGGTTCGCGCAGCAATTTTTTTATCGGTGATTACCTGTACCATAAGATCCACAAATTCTTCAACCCTTGGATGGAAAATACCATCTTTATCTTCCTTACTTTTCACTTCGATATTGTAAAACATCGGCGCTTTCCTTTTTAGATTTGCGTAGGCTTCAGTACTATCAATAAGGTCTGCTAGTTTTGCTATACGTGTAACCTGTTTTTTTTGTTCAGGAAACTCTTTGTAAAATTTCGATCCGATATCGTACTTAACCAGATCTTTATAAAGCATATCGTAAATTCTCAACGGTTTGTCCTTGTCAGAAATTTCGGTGCCATTGGGTTTCAATACAAACTTCGGGTTAAGGTAATCGTCGTGAAAGACAACAACCTTACGGTCTTTGGTAATATGACAATCCATTTCCAGTGTTGTCACCTTTGCAAAATCTATTGCATTTTTCATGGCAGCGATAGATTCTTCAGGGTATAGGCCGCGGCCACCACGATGCGCTTCCAAGCTAAGTTTAGGGAAATTGTCTGAAGTTGATTTTGCTGAATCTTTCATAACTGAACAAGATGCAAATGGTAATAACGTGCCCCAAAAGGCAATTCTGAGAAGACTTCTTTTCATTATTAAAATATTTAAACAAAATAGCGGAGTTGTTATATATTGCCCTTTTGAATAAGCGAATATACATATATATTTTGCTTTTACGTATTTTAACTGTTTCGAATACTTGATTTTGCAACTTTATGAAGGTGAATTCGAAACCGAATAAAGTTAAATGAATTTGTTTTGGTTTGAAATTGAGGGGCACAAAGTAGTTCGATGGGCAAATTACCTTGATCTGACAGCGTTTCTATGCCAACCATGAGCTCGTTACCTGCTTCTTGATTGTAGGATAAATTTCTTAATTGTCGACATGAAATCTATTTTTTTTGTCTTTTTTGTAAGAAATTATTGTCATTCCTTTCAGAATTCCCTTTATTTGCACAAATCTCAAATTAGATGGCGAAAAATTTATTGATAGTTGAGTCTCCGGCGAAAGCGAAAACGATAGAAGGGTATTTAGGAAAGGATTTTTTGGTCAAGTCAAGTTATGGACATATTCGCGACTTGGTGAAAACCGATGATGCAATTGATACCGAAAAGAATTTTGAACAAAAGTATGAAGTTCCATCCGACAAAAAGGCGGTTGTAAGTGAACTGAAGAAATTGGCTAAAGCTGCAGAAACCGTTTGGTTAGCGTCCGATGAGGACCGCGAAGGAGAGGCTATTTCATGGCATTTATTTGAGACTTTGGGATTAAAAGATGAAAGCACAAAAAGAATTGTGTTTCATGAGATTACAAAGCCAGCTATTTTGAAGGCTATTGACAACCCGCGTAAAATAGATTATAACCTCGTAAATGCACAACAAGCGCGAAGGGTGTTAGATCGATTAGTCGGATTTGAATTGTCTCCGGTTCTATGGAAAAAGGTGAAACCTTCTTTATCTGCCGGACGCGTGCAGTCAGTTGCGGTTCGTCTGATTGTAGATCGTGAGCGTGAAATCAATAAATTTGAACCCGAAGCGGCTTTTAAGATCGTTGCTTTTTTTCATACGGGAAAAGTTAAGGATAGTTTTAAAGCCGAGCTTCCGCAGCGTTTTGCGACAGAGGCAGAGGCGACCAAATTTTTGGAGGATTGTAAAGCAGCGCTTTTTTCTGTAAAAAATCTCGAAACAAAACCTGCGAAGCGTTCACCGGCAGCGCCATTTACTACATCAACATTACAGCAGGAAGCAAGCCGGAAACTTGGATTTTCGGTTGCCCGCACCATGCAGGTGGCTCAAAGGCTGTATGAATCAGGACGAATTACCTATATGCGTACCGATTCTGTTAATTTGAGTGATACGGCGATTGAGGCTGCTGAAAAGGAAATCAAATCGGCTTATGGTAACCAGTACCATAAAGTCAGAAAATATAAAACAAAGACATCGGGTGCACAAGAGGCGCACGAAGCTATTCGTCCTACTTATTTCTCTGAGCACACCATCGATGGCGATGCATCCGAAAAAAGATTATACGAGCTTATTTGGAAAAGAGCAATTGCTTCTCAAATGAGTGAAGCGGAGTTTGAACGTACATTGGCAAAAATCGACATATCAACTCGTACTGAAGATTTGAATGCTTCAGGAGAGGTGATGAAATTTGATGGATTCTTGAAAGTTTACATGGAATCCTTGGATGACGATCAAGACAACGCGATGGACGAAGATAGTGACAATGCTATTCTTCCACCATTAGCTGTTGGTATGCCATTAACGTTGAAAAACATGTCGGCGACGGAGCGTTTTACACGACCTCCAGCACGTTATACGGAAGCTGCTTTGGTGAAAAAATTAGAGGAATTGGGAATTGGCCGTCCTTCAACCTACGCCCCTACGATTTCAACGATTCAAAACCGCGGGTATGTCATAAAGGAAGAGCGTGAAGGTAAATCGCGCGATTACCGTGTACTGACATTAAAGGATGCCGAATTAACAGCGGTAACAAAAACCGAAATCACTGGTGCCGAAAAAGGAAAAATGTTTCCAACAGATATCGGTGTTGTCGTGAATGACTTTTTGGTTGAACACTTCAACGGTATTGTGGATTTTCATTTTACGGCCAACGTAGAAAAAGAATTTGATGATATTGCGCATGGACTGACCGAATGGACAAAAATGCTGCATGATTTCTATGGGCCTTTTCATTCTGAGGTAGAAGATACTTTAGTCAATGCAGATCGTGCGAATAATGAGCGTGAGCTCGGTGTCGATCCGGTTTCCGGTAAGCCTGTTTCGGTTCGCATTGGTAAGTTCGGCCCATTGGTACAGATTGGTTCTCCTGACGATGAAGAGAAACCTCGTTTTGCTTCCTTGAGAAAGGGACAGATGATCGAAACCATTACTTTTGATGATGCCATGGAATTGTTCAAATTACCGAAAAAAGTTGGTTTATTTGAAGATAAGGAAATGACGGTTGCTGTTGGGCGATTTGGACCTTATATCCGTCACAATTCGGCGTTTTACTCACTACCAAAAGGTGTTGACCCATTGGATGTGACAGAAGAAGAGGCGATACAGATTATCAAAGACAAACGTCAGAAAGATATCGAAAAAGTGATTCGGGTTTTTGATGAAAATCCGGATGCTCAGATTGAACAGGGACGCTGGGGGCCATTTATTCGTTTTGGCAAGCAGAATCTGAAGATTCCTAAGGGAACGGAAATTGAAAAAATTACCTATGAAGATGTGTTAAAATGGGCTGAGGCGGATGCGCCAAAAGGAAAAGCAACTAAAACAAAAACAACAGAAAAGAAAACTGTAGCAAAAAAGACTACCGCTAAGAAGGCTCCAGCTAAAAAAACTACAAAGTCTAAATAAGCATGAAAGCAGATTTGCCTGAAAATATAGTCAAAGACATTATGATCGCCGTCGTTTTGGAAGGTGAGACGGTGGAGACAAAAAATTGGACTGTCTATGTTATCAACGACAAGAATATTGCTATTCAGAACGTGCTGATTAGCTCAAAAGGTTATGGCGAAAAGGATGGCCGACAAGTAACAACAACGACTTTGCGTCATTTTATTGGTAATATAGAAGCTAAATCTTTCGATCGTGTTGAAGCGATTGATGAACAGGTATTCGGGCTTACAAATGAATATTGGTTGAGTTTTTATATTGATAACATTATTTACGATAAAAAATATATCTTTTTACCTGAAAGCATTGTGGATGGTAACCTGACTAAGGTTCCTTTGGTCAATCGCCCAGGTGTAATCATAGGAGGAAACGAATAATGAGTGGACGTCACAATTTTATTATTGCCATAGATGGTTTTTCCTCCTGCGGTAAGAGTACACTGGCAAAAGCTTTGGCAAAAAAACTGAAGTTTGCCTTTATTGATAGCGGAGCCATGTATAGGGCTGTCACACTCTATTTTATCCGGCATAAAATAGCGCTGGATGATCAAGAAGCGATCGAAAGCGCACTAAAAGATATCCATATTGATTTTATCCCAAATGCAATAAAGACGGAGATCCATCTAAATGATGAGGATATTTCGGAAGAGATCCGTCAGATGTATATTTCTGATAAAGTTAGTGATGTGAGTGCAATTAAAGCTGTCCGGGTTGCCATGGTTGCCCAGCAGCAAAAATTGGGTAGCAGACGAAATATTATTATGGATGGCCGTGATATCGGTACTACTGTTTTTCCAGATGCTGATCTGAAGATTTTTATGACGGCCGATCCTAAAGTACGTGCTGCGCGACGTTATTTGGAGTTGACGGAAAAAGGGGAGGATGTGACGTTGGAAGAAGTCGTGGAAAATCTTGCAACACGTGACCGTATCGACAGTACCCGTGCGGAAAGTCCATTACGACAAGCGGAAGACGCGATTGTTTTGGATAATTCTAATCTGACACCAGAACAACAGCTCCATTTTGTTGAAGAAGAGTATTTGAAAGCTAAGGCTGCAAAAGTCCAATTATAAAACACAAAGAAGGCCGATTATTTAATCGACCTTCTTTGTGTTTGGAATATCATTATTTTATACTGTTAATTTGTTGTTGTTCCAATAATTTTCCAACATTGTTCTTTTCTCCAAACTCTGCTGTCTCATCTTGAAAAGATTCCAGAAGAGCTTTAATAGCATCTGAATTATCTGCTGTACGTTGATAGATATCGGGAATTGTTTTTTCGATATTTTTATCGCCGAGTTCAATGTTATCAACTTCGATTTTGCCTATTTTTTCCAAAACAGCTTGCTGGCTATTTCTGACATCTTCTAATTCTCTCGCTATTTTTTCCATCAATTGGAATTTCTTCAATTTATCCATATGAAATCGCTTTTGTTACTATTAGAAGAACAAGATGCTTCAAAACTTTGTTTTGTTTTTTTTTAAAAAGAAATAGAATTGGGGTTTATGGGAAGGAACCATGAAAAAAGAAAAAGGCGGAACATGCATGTTCCGCCTTTCTTAAGTGCTGTTATCTTATTGTTAATTTGTGCGTCCCGGATACACTTGGAGTGCTTTCTCTAAGCAAACTAAAGCGCTTTTAAGATCATCCTGATTCAGTACATAGGCCAGGCGGACTTCATTTACTCCAGCACCCTCTGTACTATAAAAGCCCGTAGCTGGAGCCATCATAACTGTTTCGTTATTGTAAGAGAACTCTTCCAACATCCATTGACAGAATTTATCTGCATTATCAATTGGTAATTTGGCTACGACGTAAAATGCGCCACCCGGGTTAGGAGAGTAAACTCCTTCAATGGCATTGAGCCCTTTTACGAGGGTATCTCTTCTTGCTGTATATTCTTTGGATACCGCCTCGAAGTAACTGTCTGGTGTATCAACAGCAGCTTCACCCGCTATTTGTCCTTCTAAGGATGGGCTTAAGCGCGCTTGTGCAAATTTCAGTGCTGTCTGATATAGTTCTTTATTTTTGGTAATGATACATCCAATACGCGCACCACAAGCGGAGTAACGTTTTGATACTGTATCAAAAATAACGACATTATTTTCGAGACCTTCTAAATGCATTGGTGAGATAAACGCTCTGCCATCGTAACAAAATTCACGATAAGCCTCATCTGAAAAAAGGTAAAGATCATATTTTAGACAAAGTTCACGAAGAGCTTCGAGTTCTTCTCTGGAATAAAGGTAACCTGTAGGGTTATTTGGATTACAGATGCAGATTGCTTTGGTTTTAGCGGTAATTACTTTTTCAAATTCGGCGATGGAAGGTAATGCAAATCCACTTTCAATATAGGACATGATTGGTTTGATTACCACATCGGAGGAACAAGCAAAACCATTGTAATTCGCATAAAATGGCTCTGGAATGATGATCTCTTCGCCTTCATTTAAACAGGCTTGCATAGCGATCATAATCGCTTCCGAACCACCATTTGTTACTAATATATCTGTCGGCTCGATATTATAATTTAGCTTATTATAATATTCTGCTAACTTGTTTCGGTAAGAGGCTGTACCTTCAGAAGGTGTGTAGGCCCACACTTTGAACTGTATATTTTTCAAAGCATTAAGCATCACTTCAGGTGTTTGGATATCAGGTTGTCCGATATTGAGGTGATATATCTTTTTACCTTCTTTTTTTGCTTGATCAGCATATGGCGTCAACTTTCTAATAGGCGACGCAGGCATATTCAGCCCTTTTTCTGATATTACTGGCATTATAGTTTTTTTAAAATTAGTAGTGCAAAGCTAACCAAAATAAAACGAAAAAAGCCACATGATAATGTGGCTTTTTTCGTTTTATCTATGGGAATTGTTATTCTACAATACCCTTAATGTATAGCGTTTTTACAGGAGTCTTGGTATTCGACTGCACCGTGAAGCTCTTTGTGAATGGCGCTTTTGCTGCAGCATTGTAAGTCACTTTAATCGTACCACTTTCTCCTGGTTTGATTGGCGTTTTTGTAAATTCTGCTACAGAACATCCACAGGTAGGCACCACGTTGGAAATGATAATTGGCTCGCTACCGGTGTTAGAAAATTTGAAATTATACGAAACGGGCGTGCCGGCAGGAATTTTACCAAAATCATGTGTTTCTTTTTCGAATTTAAATTCTCCTTGTCCTGTTTGCATCGAAGAAAAACTAATAAAGGAAATGATCACTGCTAAGATTATTATATACTTTTTCATGCTTCTAAAATATTACTTTACGATTAAAATAGTACAACTGATATGCCAAATTTAATATTTATTGCCAATTTATTGTACATCTAACAACTTTATTACAGTTATATTATCCCTTCTTTCAATAGATCCTGTATGTGGATAACACCAGCGTAATTTCCTTTGTCGGAAACCAATAGTTGTGTGATATTGTTTTCACGCATAATATGGAGCGCATTGGCGGCCAATTCATCTTTATCGATAATTTTAGGTGATTTTCCCATGATATCGGCGGCAGTAATTGTCGCTAAATCCGTGTGTTTCTCCAGCATACGACGGATATCACCATCTGTGATGATGCCAAGTATGTTTTCATCATCCAACACGGCGACAGCTCCCAGTCTAAACTGTGTTATGGTGATGATGATATCACTTACTGTGGCTTGTTGTGGGACGCTAGGTTTGCCATTCTGATCGGATAGATCGCCGACTCTCAAGTACAGCTTTTTGCCTAATGCTCCTCCTGGATGGTATTTTGCAAAATCTTTATCCGTGAAATCACGGCACTCTTGTAATACCACGGCAAGCGCATCACCCATTGCCAACTGAGCAGTTGTACTTGAAGTTGGTGCAAGGTTGTTGGGACAAGCTTCTTTCTCAACGGTGGTATTTAAAATATAGTCGGCATTTTTAGCGAGGTAGGAATCTGTATTTCCGACCAAAGCAACCAATACATTCTTTGTCTGTTTTAAAAAGGGAACAAGTACTTTAATCTCAGGTGTATTACCACTTTTAGAGATGGCAATAATCAAATCATTTTGTTGGATGATACCAAGATCTCCATGGATAGCATCAGCAGCATGCATAAAAATCGATGGTGTACCTGTCGAATTGAGCGTTGCAACTATCTTTTGAGCAATAATAGCGCTTTTACCAATTCCAGTTACAATAACTCGGCCGTGCAAATTAAGAATACGATCGACAACGGTAACAAAATCATCATCAATATATTGAGCTAAAGCAGCTACTGCCTTGGCTTCTTCTTGAATAGCTTGAATAGCTATATTTTTTATTTCGTAGTTGTTTTTCACAAAAAATACTCTTACTTTTATGTATTAGAATAGATTGCAAAAATAGATTATTTTTCAAGATTATTTCTTCATTTATCTATCTTATTTTTGCCCAAGGCGCAATGGAAATAGAAAAATCACTTTTCGACAATTTACAAGATTTTTTTGGTTTTGATACTTTTAAGGGGGATCAGGAGGCAATTATAAACAGTATTCTTCAACGGAGAGACACGTTTGTAATTATGCCAACCGGAGGAGGGAAATCAATTTGCTATCAACTTCCAGCACTCATGAGTGAGGGGACTGCAATTGTTATTTCTCCGTTGATTGCTTTAATGAAAAACCAAGTAGATCAGCTTCGTGCATTCGGTGGCGAAGATAGTATCGCTCATTTTTTGAATTCTTCATTGAATAAAAGTGAGATTACAAAGGTTAAGGATGATGTAATCGCTGGGAAGACCAAATTGCTGTATGTCGCTCCGGAATCTCTTGCTAAGCAAGATAATTTGGACTTCTTACACCAAATCACCGTGTCATTTGTAGCGGTTGACGAAGCGCATTGTATTTCCGAATGGGGACACGATTTTAGACCAGAATATCGTAAAATACGCCAGGTCATTAATGAAATAGGGGCCAATATTCCTATTATTGCGCTTACAGCGACAGCAACACCTAAAGTACAGTCTGATATTCGTAAAAATTTGCAGATGACTGATGCTGTTTTATTTAAGTCATCATTTAATCGTAGCAACTTATATTACGAGGTAAGACCTAAAAAAGATGTCGTAAAAGAAATTGTACGTTTTATCAAAACCAAATCGGGTAAGACGGGCATTGTCTATTGTTTGAGCCGTAAAAAGGTAGAAGAAATCAGTGAGGTTTTGAACCTAAATGGCATCAAAGCTTTACCTTACCACGCGGGTTTAGACGCCAAAACAAGAGCAGATACACAGGATAAATTTTTGATGGAGGATGTCGAAGTGATTGTGGCTACCATTGCTTTTGGTATGGGAATAGATAAACCTGATGTTCGTTATGTGATTCACCACGATATTCCTAAATCCATGGAGGGATATTATCAGGAAACTGGACGTGCTGGACGTGATGGGGGTGATGGTTATTGCTTGGCTTTTTATTCGGAAAAAGATGTTGAAAAACTGACCAAGTTTATGAAAGATAAACCTGTGGCTGAACGTGAGATTGGCACGCAGATCTTAAAAGAGGTTATTGATTATTCGGAGTCTGCAGTATGTCGCCGTAAACAGATTCTTCATTATTTTGGAGAAAATTTTGACGAGCAGGGCTGTAATAATATGTGTGATAATTGTCGTTCGGAAAAAGAATATTTTGAGGCCGAAGACGCTTTAAAAGATGTATTGGGCTTTATTCAAGAACAGGGTGAAAAATTTGATGATCATCACGTGATTAACGTCATGATCGGCCAAAACAACCAACCCGTATCCGCCTATAAACATGATGAACATCGTCTTTTCGGAAAGGGCAAAGATAAAGGTGTTATTTATTGGAAATCCTTACTTAGGCAGGCAGTGCTTGATAACTTTATCGAAAAAGATATTGATCATTATGGCCTTTTAAAATTGACAGCTATTGGTCGTCATTATCTGGATAATCCTTATCAACTAAAATTTGTTTTGAATCGTCCAATTGAAGGGGGGGATAATACAAATTCGGAAGATACAGGACAGGGTACAGGGGCCTTAGATACCGTCTTGTTGGGTATGCTTAAAGATTTACGTAAGAAAATTGCAAAGGGCAAGTCCCTGCCGCCGTTTGTTATCTTTCAAGATCCTTCGCTGGAAGAGATGTGTACACATTATCCAATTGCTATCGATGAGTTGAAACAGATTCAGGGGGTAGGGAATGGTAAAGCGATTAAATTTGGTGCTCCATTTATTGCCTTGATCAAAGACTATGTTGAGGAGAATGAAATTGATAGACCTGTGGATCTTGTCATTAAGAGTACAGCTAATAAATCGGCATTAAAAGTGTCTATTATTCAAAATATCGATCGTAAAATTGCATTAGATGATATTGCCTCAGCTAAGGGGATAACTTATGAAGAAATATTGAAAGAAATTGAGACGATCGTAAACGCAGGAACGAAAATCAATATCAATTACTTTATTGATGAGGTCATAGATGAGGATCGTCAAGATGAGGTATATGACTATTTTAAGACAGCAGAGACTGATTCAATTAATGATGCGCTTAAAGAATTAGGTGGAGACGATTATAGCTATGAGGATCTCCAATTGATGCGAATCAAATTTTTATCAGAACTCGGCAATTAATTTTTTATAATTATATGATTAACAAATACATTCCCGAAATCAAGAATGGGACATCGCAGAATTTCTTTTTAATGGCGGGGCCATGTGCAATTGAAGGAGAAGAAATCGCTTTGCGTATTGCTGAAAAGATTGTTACAATTACAGATAAACTAAATATTCCGTACATTTTCAAGGGATCTTACCGTAAGGCCAATAGATCGCGGCTAGATTCATTTATGGGGATAGGTGATGAGAAAGCGTTGAAGATTTTAGAGAAAGTTGGGAAAACTTTTGGTGTACCGACGGTGACGGATATCCATGAGAGCCATGAGGCGGAAATGGCAGCCGCATACGTTGACGTTCTTCAAATTCCAGCATTTTTGTGCAGACAGACTGACTTATTAGTTGCAGCAGCAAAAACGAACAAGGTGGTCAATGTAAAGAAAGGTCAGTTTTTGAGTGCTGGATCTATGAAATTTGCAGTGGATAAGATCGTGGAATCTGGAAATGAGAAGGTTTTTTTAACTGATCGGGGTAATACGTTCGGCTATCAGGATCTCATTGTAGATTATCGCGGGATTCCCGAAATGCGTTCTTTTAACGTGCCCACAATAATGGACTGTACACATTCCTTACAACAACCGAATCAAACTTCTGGCGTAACAGGAGGGAAACCAGCATTAATTGAAACAATAGCCAAAGCTGCAATAGCGGTGGGAGCCGACGGCCTGTTTATAGAAACACATCCTGATCCGGCAAATGCGAAGTCTGATGGCGCCAATATGTTACATTTGGATTTACTTGAAGGCTTGATGGAAAAACTGGTCCGAGTTAGACAAGCTATTTTATAGTATAATAAATAAATCGCAATAGAAAGGAGCCAATAGGCTCCTTTTTTATAATCAATTACACCAAACTTAAAGCTAAATTATTGTATGTTCTCAAAAGTTGCATTGACAGCGTTTTTGTTGTTGTCTTTTTCTGCCATCAAAGCGCAGGAGAGTTATAGTTGGTTTTCTCCACTAGAAGATAAGCATGTGGAAGGTAGGCTGGAGAATCAGAAGCTTTCGGCCTTCAATAGACTTCCGGATGAACTGGAAAGCCAGGTACGTAAACCCGTATGGGAACTGGGGAAGAATAGTGCGGGATTCTATATTGACTTTCAAACTACTTCACCTGAGATTATGGTTCAATACCAAGTGGCTGGCGGTTTAAATATGCCCCATATGCCAACAACAGGTGTCAGTGGGCTTGATCTTTATGCTTATGATACTGTAAACAAGGAATGGAAATGGGCTTATGGCAATTATGATTTTTCGGATACCATTTCTTATACATGGAAGAATATAGGGCGCAATGGAAAATTTAATTACCGCTTATATCTTCCGCTATACAATACGGTTAAGTGGTTAAAGATTGGTGTGCCAAATACCGCTAAATTAACGTATACCCATACCACAGCAGCCAAACCTATTGTTGTGTATGGGACCTCGATTGGACAGGGGGCCTGTACCAGTCGCCCAGGCTTAGCTTGGACCAACCAAGTGGGACGTGCGTTTGACCATGAAATGATCAACTTATGCTTTTCTGGTAACGGTCGATTGGAACAACCGATTTTGAATGTGATGAATAGTGTAGATGCTGCCTGTTATGTGTTGGATTGTATTCCTAATCTTGCTATTTCAAAGTCGCTAACAGAAGAGCAATTGGATTCACTGTTGGTCAATGCGGTGACATTTTTAAGAAAAGAACATCCGACGACACCCATTATTTTGACACAGCATAGTTCGGGGAGCATAGCCGAAGTCTTTAATGAAGATAAAAATGCGGAATACCAGCAAAGTAGCCGTGTGCTGAAGGCGACTTTTGAAAAATTACAATCAAAAGGAATCCGTCAGCTTTTCTTATTGTCGAGTCAAGACCTTAATCTGGATCTGAATTCGACCGTTGACTACGCTCATCCAAATGATCAAGGTATGGAAAGAATCGCAAATGCGTATATTAAATTGTTGAAGAAAATTCTCAAGTAAACTACAGTCAACGAGGACTTCACCATAGCAGTATTTCGAATTTACCTCATCGAAGGGAAATTGTGTATGAAAAGGATTTGTTGATAAAATGATAACAGTATGCTGTTATTTAAAAAAGGGAAGTTTTAAACTTCCCTTTTTTATTTCTTTTTCATTTTCATGGTCATTTTTGCCTTTTCGCCACCGCCATAATTAAAAGTCTTGGCATTGCTTTCTTTCTTTTGGTGGAATGCGCCACCTCGGGAAAGATCTTCTTTATCTTCCTCCTTGCTCGACTTTTTCTTTTTGTCGGTGATGGGATTATAGATTACAAGATCCTCTGGCAGTTCCAAAACATCCATTCTTTTACCGACAGCCTGTTCTATTTTTTTAACCATGGGTAATTCCAGATCTGTTGTGAAAGTCAACACGACTGATTCTTCATTTTCGTCATTTTTAACAAGATGATTTAAGAATTCCTCCTTTTCATTTGGTAACTCAAATTGAAAAATGAATGGAACAGCGGAAAGGTCTACATCGTTCGTATTTTCCCGTGCAATTATTAGGACACGAGATTGACTATTTTCCTTGAAATCTTCCATCGTCTCATAGCCAAAATCATCATAGAACAATGGATTGAGGATAGCAATTTCTTCTTTATTGCTACTGAACAAACTGCTGGCCAACTTTTGGGCAGTAAGCTTCGAATTTACAAAGACGACTACTTTTTGAAATACTTCTTTATCCTGCAACAGAAGATTTAATAAATTGATCTTTGTTGTGAAATTAGGAACATGATATAATAATAGATCTAGGGTGTCGACAGTGTCATTCTCAAGTTCATCTATTTCGACCGAGGCACAATTTTCATTCATGAAATTGTCGATCATGTCATAAAGTTTTTGGTGTTCAACAGTACTGAAAACTAAATGTTGTACTTTTCCGCAGCTTTCGGCTAATTCCCTTACCGTATTTTGCATTCCTTGTTTGATAATCTCTTCAGCATCATCGATAATCAGTGTCTGAATACGGTTGAGATTCAAAGCCAATTTAAGATAGATAGCTCTTGCACGATTTGGGGTAGCTACAACAATGTCTTTTCCATCAACCAGTTCTTCGATTTCTTCTTCCATGCTGCCTGAAGCCCGCAATCCAATGATGCGAAGATCTTTATTTTTGCTTAATTGATAGAATCTCTCAACAATTTCGTCGATACGTTCTTCATTAGGCGCCAAGATCAAAAACTTCGGAGCTTCATCTGTTGTGAATTTCAACTTCATCAAGGTAGATAAGACATAAGTTGTGGTTTTGCCTGCACCTTCTGGAGCGATGGCAATCACATCCTGTCCACCAAGAATTCTGGAAATGCATCTACTTTGAATTTCCTTTGGAGCAAGATAACCGAGTTCGGTCATCGTAGCATTCAATCTTTTGCTAAGTTTTAGTTTCTCTAACGACACGTATCCTTTTATTTATGTAAGTTACAAAAATACAAATTTTGATCTTAGATCAACTAATGTGCGCCCATTTTTGAAAACAGATTGATAATAATGACTCCAACAACAATCAAGACCATACCGATAATGGCTGCTGTATCGGGAATCTGTTTAAATAAGAACATACCAATAAGCGTAATGGCTACAATACCAACGCCAGACCAAATTGCGTAGGATATTCCGACGGGCAGGTATTTAAGTGTGATACTTAAAAAATAGAAGGCAATAATATAGCCTACAATACAGAGAATGGTAGGCTTTATAAGGGTAAAACCCGCAGACTTCTTGAGGAAAGTGGTTGCAAATATCTCTGCGGCTATAGCAAGAAAAAGATAGGTGTACTTCATTGTTACAAAGGTACAATTTTTTGCTCAGCAAGGTTCGGTTAATTAGGTCAATAACAGGGGGAAGTTAATTTATTTTCGAGACAACGAATTGCGTATAAGAGCAATTTTATCTATGTTTGGCCAATTCACATAGCTAGACGCTAGATTTGATTTTATGGGGCATGTTCGAACTTTTTGGAAATCTGTACTAATATTCTTTGTTTTATTGTGCTTTTGCGATGCTATTGTTGCGCAAGAACAGCTGCAAGATTTGCAGAAGTCGTATTACAGTCTTCCTTTAGGAAGTAAAGAACGGTTTGTGTTAACGGGTAAATATGCACAAGCCCTATATTTTAGTAATGAAAAAGCGCTGGCCAGTCAATTGCTTAATGATAATATTCAGTTGGCCAGAAATTATCCTGACAAGCAATATTATGCCTATTTGAATTGTATTGCTGCCATGAACAGTTTTAATGATCATGCATTTGAAAAATCACGCTATTATTTAGAACATGCTAAATCTGTACTCCCCATAGTTAACGATAATGGAATAAAGGGGTATGTGCATTATTGTGATGGATGGGTTATGACACGACAGAATAAAGAGGATGAGGCTGTTTCCCAATTCCATAAAGCAATTTCATTTTTAGAGAAGGCGCCACCGACTGAGGCAAATATCGCCCGAAAATTGGCAGTTTATAAGGAGCTTACAGCGATCTATGCAAACCAACGCAATTATGATTTTCAAGAAAAGTACACCACGCTTCTGCTGGAAACGGCGAAGGAAGGAAAGAATGTCAATAGCCTATTTGACGCTTACATGCAGGCTGGTTACCTATTTGAAGAGGAGTATAGATCCAATAATGCAGACCAAAATCTATTAAGGAAAGCTGAACAACACTATCTTGAGGCTTACAATTTGGTAGAAAAGAACGAGAAACATCTTGTTAATCCAACAGATTTAGCTTACGTTTCTGTTAATTTAGCGAATCTGTACCATGAGTTTTATCCAGAAAATGGTGGTAAAAAAGCAATATCATATGCGAAACAGGCCTTAGATATTGCTGCTGAAACGGGACAATATGCCATTACAATACCTGCTTACGGTATCCTCGCTGATGAATCTTTCAAAGTCGGACATCGAGAGGAAGGAAAAAAATATCTGCAGCAGGCACTGCACAATCTTCAAAGAGAGCCCCATTATGATTACCAAGTCGGGTTAAGCCTGTTTAGCAGACTGGCTGAAGTAAGTGTTGAAGAGGGTAAATATGAGGAAGCTTTCAATTATCAAAAAAGTTACATAGATGTATTTGAAAAAGCATTTAATTCGGATAAACTGGATAAGACGAAGCAACTTGAGCTAAAGTATGAGCGTGAATTGCAAAACCAAAAGTTAATGCGGCTTCGATTGGAAGGCGAGAAAAAGGAACAGCAGATCAAGCTGATGAAAGTCTTGAACGATAGACAACGTCAACTGGTGGAGAATTTGAAATTAAATGAACTCAATCGAACACAACAGCTCAAGGTACTCCAACTTGAACGGGATAAAAAGGAACAGGATTTGCAATTAAGCCAACTGGAAAATGAACAGCGCTTGCAAGAACTTGACGTGTCAAAAAAGCAAATTGCCTTTAAATCACGAATGAATTCAATTTATATTTGGTTGTTCGTCAGTTGTTTGGTTGTGATTGTTTTGCTGTTTTATGCGTATTGGCAACGTTCAAAGGCCTTGAAGCAGAAGGTTCATTTGCATGAACTGGAGATGGAAAAGAATAATCAACAACATGCTATTAAAAACCTGACTGCAATGCTGGCCGGGGAAGAGAAAGAGCGTACCCGTCTTGCTCGCGACCTGCATGATGGATTAGGAGGTTTGCTGTCAAGTACCAAATTGGGATTATCAGCCATAAATAAAAATGTATTGGAGCAGGAATCCATGAAAGAAGGAATCGATCGAAGTATTGATTTGCTGGACGGGGCTGTAGATGAACTTCGCCGGCTTGCACATAATCTTATGCCAGATTTAATTGTAAAATATGGTTTGAAAGAAACTTTAAGAGACTATGCAAACCGAATGAGTCAATCGACATGTCAAGTAGAATGTGAATTTTTACAATTTGAATCAACCTTAAGCACGGAACAGGAAATTTCTTTGTACAGAATTATTCAAGAATTGGTGAATAACGCGTTGAAACATGCTAATGCGGCCAACATTTTAATACAGCTTTCTTCACATAATAAACGTTTACATATTACTATTGAAGATGATGGCAAGGGTTTTGATATGGAAAGTGTCGATTTGCAGCACTCTGCGGGAATGCATAATGTGCGGTCAAGACTTTCGTTTCTACACGGGGAAATGAAGGTTATGTCGGAGAATGGAGCGGGTACAACCATAGAATTGGAATTACCTATGATTTAACTTTTTGGAAAAATGATAAAAATAGCGATTACAGACGATCACCCTTTGCTACTTGAGGGATTGAAAAACATTATAAATGCGCATGAAGATTTTGAAGTTGTGGGCATGTATTCCAGCGCCACTGAACTGTTCCATCGTATTCCTGCTGATATGCCATTGGTATTGCTGCTCGATATCAATCTGCCGGATGCTAACGGTATTGATTTGGTTAAAGGTCTAAAGGAAAGCAATAAGGATTTGAAAATTATTGCGTTTAGTGTACATAATGAATTTGCAGTGATTAACAGCATTTTAAATGAGGGTGCCAATGCCTATCTACAGAAAAATGCAAATGGTGATGAAATAATTGCTGCCATTTCCGCTGTTCTTGTCGGCAAAAGGTATCTCTGTGAGAAAACGCAGGCGATCCTGAACAAGAAGGTGGAAATGGGGCTTAAGCAGGTGCCAAAATTGACACGTCGCGAGAAAGAGGTGCTTACTTTCGTGGCGCAAGGAATGACAACAAATCAAATTGCCGATTCATTGTTTATCAGTTCACATACGGTAGAGAGCCATCGCAAAAATCTAATGGAAAAATTTCAAACCAAAAGTGTTACTGCGGCAGTAAAATCGGCTATAGAATACGGATTAATTCGGGAAGCCTAATTAGACTCCCCAATTCCCTGATTTCAGGGATGAAAAGATCCCCAGGCATTTGATACTTTTGCTATTATTGATTTTAAAATAGAAGGTATCAAGTGCATTGCTGAAACCTAGTTTTTACGCTCTTTTCAGAGAAGGTATTGTTTCAGCCTTTGATTCATTGATCTATTTTAAATCGAATAGGTTTCAGAACAAAATTTCAAATCTAGGATTTTCTTAAGGAGCTCAATACTGCAGAATCTAATTTCTTAGTTGAGGGGTCTGTCAGATAGTTCTTTACGAGATAAACTACCAAAAATTACTGATTCAATTGTTATGATTAAAAAAATAATGCTTTGGACGATAGCTGTCCTCGTACTGTTGGCGATTGTCGCCTGGGGCGGATATATACTACGACAGCAAGAATCCTATAAATCATTGGTCCATAAAAAAAGTAAGGCTTTGTTGACCATATCATTGGATGATATCCTGCTGAATCAGTTTTTTAATAAATGGCAGTCAGCGCCGAAAGAGGGACAGGATTTTGGCAAAAAACTAAGTAAACTCAAAGATAATGGTATTGATATAAAAGCGAATGTATTTCTTTTTGCTTTGGAACCGCATCCAAAAAACTTTTATGCTTTTTTTCAGCTAAAAAATAAACAACAATTTTTGACCTTTCTAAAGGATGTATTACAGGTTGGTGCGGTGGAAAGTAATCTCGCCCCTGATGTGAGCTATGCCTATCATCAACCGAGTAAAATCGCCTTTATCTGGAAAGGGGATGATCTGCTGCTAGGTCTAGGCTTTGATCTTGATACAAAGAAGGAAGAAATGCTTCAGCTAATTCAATCAAAAGAGGACCGGGTTACCATAGAACAATTTATCAACCGTCCAAGCACGTTGACCGGAAAATCACTGCGTTATAGCAATATTTCAACAGATAATTTTATCGAACTTGATTTGAAAGGAGACCATGTCGAAGTATCCGGCGAATTTTTCTCAACAGATTGGAATTTTCCAAAGGAATATCTTGTGAGAGAACTCGCTTCCGCAAAATACATTGGTAAAGCTTGGATCAATATACCCAATAGTCAATTTAAAAATCAGCTAAAACAACTACTTAGTGAACTCCCTTTAGCCGCCGATTCTATTATAACACATTTGGATGGAAATTACGTCGATATTGAAATTTTGAAAAATAAGGTCATTCAAACAGATACCATTATAAATTATGCGGTTGATGAAAATTTTGAAACGATCGAAGAGAAAACACCGTACGAAACGAAAGTTCCGGATGTAAGAATAGCCATGCGTGGAGATAGCGACATGAGTAGATTCCTCCCCAATAAATTATTTTATCACTGGTTTCAAAAACAAGATAAGGGATTTAGTTTGCTGTCCACATCAAAGGATATTGATAAACTTAACGTAGCTTACAATAAGACGGTTGAACTATCCCATGTGGCAGTTCATTTGGCGGATTGGCCAAATGAGGCTAAAATATCACCGATTCTATTATTGAAAACGATCGCGTCAGACATTACGCTGAGCCTTAAAGTTGCAGACCACAATCGCTTGGTTCTCCAGGGAACAATAGGAGACTACTCGCATTAAAACGCGTTAACGACAAACATTCTTAGCTTCTCAATGGTTTGTTTTGGAGTACAAAGTACAAGAACATGGATAAACGAACTAAAAGTAGAAGTAAGGTGAAAACCTATTGGCGAATTTTAAAGAGTACGGTGGCTGGATTTTTGAATGAGGATTCGATGAAATATAGTGCTTCATTATCTTATTATACTGTTTTCTCTATTGGTCCTATATTGGTTTTAATGATTGCCTTAGCTGGAATTTTTTATGGTGAGGATGCGATTGAAGGGAAAGTATTCCTGGAACTCCGCGGTTTGGTGGGAAGCAATGCTGCAAAACAGATTCAAGAAGTTATTCAGAATTTGCAGCTTTCGGGAAAATCAAACCTGGCGTTGCTTATCAGTAGCATTACATTGGTTTTAGGAGCAACGACGGTTTTTGGGGATATACAGAATTCGATTAACAAAATTTGGCACGTAAGGGCAAAGCCGAAAAAAGGCTGGTTAAAATTGATTCAGGATAGATTGTTATCTTCGTCTTTGGTGATTGGATTGGGCTTTTTATTAGTCGTTACACTCATCGTAAATGGTGTAATATTGGCGTTGACAGATCAGCTACAGCATTATTTCCCGGACGTGACCGTAATGTTAATGGATGGGATTAACTTTGCATTGTCTTTTGGAATTATATTCTTGTTATTTAGTGTCATATTTAAAGCACTTCCGGATGTAAATATTCACTGGCGGACCGTACGGGCGGGTGCCTTATTTACGTCAATTTTATTTGTATTGGGACGTTATTTAATTGGAGTCTATCTGGAGCATTCTGCAACCCAAGATACCTATGGTGCGGCAGGTTCATTTGTGTTGATCTTACTTTGGGTCTACTACACAGCAGCTATTTTATATTTTGGTGCAATCTATACAAGGGAGTACGCCACTGTCATGGGCATCCCTATTGAACCCTCGCAATATGCCGTGCATGTTGAAACGCAGGAAATTGAGCGTAATGTAACCGAAATACCTCCGGCCCCGTTAACACAAGAGGAGCAGACGATTACCGAAGAGGATACTACGATCCCCAAGAAAGCATAAACATTAGATTTACTGAATTCTTACCACCAAATTCTGTAAATTTGATGGTAAGATCGATCTATTGTTTATGAACAAATTACAATCATTACGTGAGAAACTCAATTTAACACAAGAGGAACTAGCGCAAAAATCAAATATTTCAGTAAGAACAATTCAGCGGATTGAAGCGGGGCAGTCGCCAAAGGGTTACACCCTTCGCGCACTTGCACAGGCATTGAATGTGGAGGAATCGGAGTTTTCTGCGTATGATATACCTCTTGAGTCAGAAAACTTGAGATGGATCAAGATTATCAACCTGTCTTCCTTACCCTTTTCTATATTGCCACCATTAAATATTTTGGTACCTGTCGCAATTATGCTCTTCAAAAAACAGCATTCATATAAAGTTCGCCAGTTAATCTCAATTCAAATCGTATCGACTTTAATTGCTGTTTTACTGATGCTTATTATTTTTATACTGAACGATTGGGTAGGTATTAAAAGCAATGTGAAATTGCTTATTCCGTTATGTTGGATACTTATGAATATAATCATTATACTGCGAAATGCGATTGGATTAAATAAAGCTGGGCATGCACGTATTTTGCCCGATATAAGTATATTATAGGTGCTTTTATACAATTGTCGGCTAGCTGTCGGGACATTGTCGGGCTGTAAAAGGGTATTCTTCGTCTGGTATTTTTTTTCTTTGATCTTCAAAAAAATGCAAAATTATGAAAACAGACAATCAAAAGAAGAAACGCCATATTGCCTTGGCTACCTTTGCTATTATTCTTTCTTTTTTTACGATGACGAACGTCTTTCCGCAAGCTAAGATTCCTTTGATCAAAGCTTCATCTGAGAAAGCCGGTATTACAGATGGCGCCTATTGCCATGTTGACTGGAAATTAGATCCCAAGGCAGATCCCGACGTCTATTTCGTAAATATTCCAACAAAAGAAAGTACAGTTGTTTTTAAAACAGATCAGGAGGAATTGACTGTGATGACTAAACCCGGGTCGATGTATGATTTCATAGTACTATTGAATGGAACGGATTCTTGTCACGTTCGTATAAGCGCTCAATTACCGCCGGATCTACCCACAATGGATAATAGTAATTTATTTCCGATGCGGATACCGTTTCGTCTTATTGGCTCACGGATTTTCCTGAACGGTACAATTAACAAAAAAGACGTTACGATACAGTTTGATTTAGGAGCTGGAACTGGCGTTGTTAATAGAAATAACGCAAAGCAGCTGGATTTATCATTTTCATCGTTTACGACAGTTGCGAATACCGACGGGCTTAATAACGAGCGGACAAGTCTGGGCAATGAATTGCATATTGGGCCGATTGTTTGGAAAAACGTGTCAGTGACTGAGGTCGGTAATATGAAGCCTTTTGAAGATCTTATTATTGGCAACAGTTTCTTTCGAAATCACATTATTGAAATCGATTATGATAAAATGGAATTGGTAATTCATCGCGATCTCCCCACTAAAGCAAAGAAGTATACAAAGCTTCCAGTATACTATGAGCAAAACCGACCCAAGTTTAAAGCTGCTTTTAGACATAACCAACAAGACTACGATTTTTGGTTCCTTTTTGATACAGGTCGTGATGGTACGATGCTGTTAGGGGAAGATTTTACCGGTATAGATCATAATTGGACCGATCTAACGCCGCTTACCATGATCAGTAACCGTAAGATTATCCGTTTGGATGCTTCAATAGCTGGTGTGGAGTTTAAAGATATTGTGACGAATGCCGCTGATCCGGCCAAGCCCAATGGCAGACCAAGCCTGTTCGGAAATCAGATTCTGAACCATTTTAATGTCATTTTGGATAATCAGGAAGGATTTCTTTATCTGAAACCAAACAGCAGGATCAAGGAACCTTATTCAAACTATGAGGGCTATTTGAAACAGATGTCTCAGTCAATGCAGAAAAATTAAAGTGAGCAGCCAATGCCGTTTGTTCAGGGAGCAAATGACATTGGCTACTTATGGTAAGTATGTATCTAACGAATAAAATCGGTCCATTTCTGTTCGGATTTTCCCGAGGCAATTACAGTTTCTAGAAACTTCATGCCACGCAGACCATCAGCTACAGTTGGAAAATCAGTATCTTCTTCTCGCGGCTCTATACCTTGCATTGATGCCAATAGTGTGGCTGCAAAATTTCTATAAATATTGGCAAATGCTTCGATATATCCTTCGGGGTGACCGGCCGGTAGACGAATGTTATGTTTGGCGATTGGTGAAAGGTACTGCTGACCTGCACGAAATAGCTGGATTGGCGCATCGAGCTGTTTAAAGATGAGTGTATTTGCATCCTGCTGGTTCCATTCCAATCCCCCAAGTTCACCATATACTCTAATTTTTAACGCATTTTCTTCTCCTGCAGCAACTTGGGATGCCGATAGTACGCCGGTGGCTCCATTCTCAAATCCAAGTAATATGTTGCCGTCATCTTCAAGTTTTCTTCCGGTCACAAATGTTTGAAGATCGGCACACATTTTAGTGATTTTTAAACCGGAGATATATTCCGCTAGGTGGGCAGCATGTGTCCCAATATCGCCCATACAACCACTTTTTCCGCTCTTTTCCGGATCTGTCCGCCAGAAGGCCAGAGAAGGACTATTTTCGATCATCTTACTTAGCCATCCCTGCGGATACTCGACCATAATTTTTCTAATCGAACCTAATTGGCCCTCTTTGACAAGATGACGGGCTTGTTTCACCATCGGATAGGCAGAGTAGGTGTATGTGACACAGAGTATTAGTCCAGTTTCCGCTACTTTTTGTTGGAGCAATTCGGCCTGTTCTGTTGTCAGAGTCATCGGCTTTTCAAGCACGACATGGAAGCCATGTTCCAGCGCCATCATTGCTGGTTCGAAATGAGCAAAATTGGGCGTGACGATACTCACAAAGTTCATGCGATCATCCGCCGGACGTTTACTTTCCTCGACAATCATTTCCCGATAACTTCCATAGCTCCTTTCCTCTGGAAGCCCTAAAAGCGCAGCGGATTCTTTTGCGACAAGTGGATCAGCACTCAGTGCTCCGCAACATAATTCAATCAGACCGTCAATTCCAGTAGCCATGCGATGTACAGCCCCTATAAATGCATTTTTTCCACCGCCGATCATGCCCATTTTTAGTTTTGTATTGCGCATAAAGTTGATTTTTTAATGAGGATATCTTTCGTATTTACAAACCCAATAGTTTGCGGTTAAGGCTATCATTGGTTTCGACGGCAGCAAAATTATCGAACGCCTTATCAGTAACACGGATAATATAGTCTTTAATATGTAGCGCGCCTTCCCGTGCACCATCTTCAGCATTTTTGAATGCACATTCCCATTCCAGTACTGCCCAGCCTTGATAATCATATTGTGTGAGTTTGGTAAATATGGATTTGAAATCCACTTGTCCATCACCAATTGATCTAAAACGACCTGCTCTTGACTGCCAGCTCTGGAAGCCACCATAGACGCCCTGACGACCAGAAGGATTGAATTCAGCATCTTTAACATGGAACATTTTAATTCGTTTATGGTAAATGTCGATGAATTGAAGATAGTCAAGACATTGAAGGACAAAATGGGAGGGATCATAGAGAATGTTTGCCCGCTTGTGATAATTTACATTTTCGAGAAATAAGTCAAAAGTAGCACCGTCATGGAGATCTTCTCCAGGGTGTAATTCATAGCATAGGTCGACATCATACAGGTCACATTCATCAAGAATGGGTAACCATAATTTTGCAAGCTCAGCAAAACCTGTTTCGATCAACTTCGCGGGTCTTTGTGGCCAAGGGTATATAAATGGCCATAGAAAGGCTCCACTAAAGGTCGCCAGCGCTTTAAGCCCGAGATTGTGGGAAGCTCGTACGGCATATTTTAATTGCTGGATCGCCCACTGTTGTCGTGCTTGAGGATTACCATGTAAATGCTGTGGTGCAAATGCATCAAATAGATCATCGAAACTTGGATTTACAGCCACTAATTGCCCTTGGAGATGGGTTGAGAGTTCGGTAATTTCCAATCCGAAAGACTGTACTTTCGCTTTTAGATCAATTGCATAGCTTTTATCGAGCGCTGCTTTTTCTAGATCGATAAAACGGGCATCCAAGGTGGGCAGTTGTATACCCTTATAGCCAAGTGCTGCAGCCCACTGGCAGATAGAGTCCAAGGAGTTAAATGGCGCTTCATCACCGATAAACTGCGCGAGGAAGATGGCAGGGCCTTTAATTGTTGTCATATGTATTGCGTTTAGAAAAAGACTACGTTATGTACAAAACAGATCCATATTCCAATACGTTTAAAGAAATGGCTGCGTCTGTCGTTTATACTATTATAATTTGGTTATCCAAGCTACCTGCTTGTTTAATACAATATTACAAAAATTTGCAACCGGTTGCAATAAAATCAAAAAAAACCTTAAACTTGTCTAGACGATCCATTCTTACGCTTTCCAAATGATATAAGAATGTCTCGTCTAAACAAGTAAAGCTATCAGGCACCAGTGTGGCGCTTGATTGTGGAGAAGACTTGATTTGAGCGGGAAATTTCCCCGCGAGTAATAACCCAATAAACCAATTATAAATAAATGGCAAATAATGTTTATGATGCAATTGTCATCGGGTCTGGGATCACAGGTGGCTGGGCAGCCAAGGAGCTAACAGAGCGTGGACTTAAAACCATAATGTTAGAAAGAGGACGCAATATTGAGCATATCAAAGATTACCCATCACCCAATAAAGATCCATGGGATTTTCCGCATCGGGGCCGGGTGCCATTGGATCGCGCCCAGCACTACCTACCTTTTGGAATTAAAAATCAATGGATGAATGAAGGGAACATCGACTTTTGGACTAATGAGACAGAGAGTCCGTATAAGGAGATAAAACCCTTTAATTGGTTCCGGGGTTATCACGTTGGCGGGCGTTCGCTTATGTGGGGACGGCAGAGTTATCGTTGGTCGGATGTTGATTTTGAAGCAAATAGCAGAGACGGACATGGCATTGACTGGCCCGTACGTTATAAAGAAATAGCACCTTGGTATAGTCACGTTGAAAAATTTGCCGGCATTTCGGGTAATAGAGACGGTATAGCGGTGTTGCCTGATGGTGAATTTATGCCACCCATGGACATGAATATCGTGGAAAAAGACCTTGCCGCACGCTTAAAATCGCATTATCAGGGAAAACGACATTTTATAATTGGCCGGGTAGCCAACATAACAGTGCCCCACCATGGCCGTGTTAATTGCCAATACCAAAATAAATGTTGGTTGGGTTGCAATTTCGGCGCTTACTTTAGCACACAATCTGCAACATTGCCTGCAGCAGTGAAGACAGGGAACCTTACCTTACGGCCATTTTCAATTGTAAAGAGTATTATTTACGATCGTGATACCCAGAAAGCTAAAGGAGTAGAAATTGTTGATGCGGAGACGAATCAAACCTATGAGTATTTTGCTAAAATCGTCTTTGTATGTGCTTCAACGTTAAATTCCACCTGGGTATTAATGAATTCCGCTACCAATGTATGGGAGGGTGGGCTTGGAAGCAGTAGTGGTGAACTGGGACATAACCTAATGGATCACATGTTAAATAGTGGGGCTGGGGGAAGAGTAGAGGGATTTGAGGATAAATATATTTTTGGACGACGGGCCAATGGATTATATGTGCCCCGATTTGCCAATATTGCCGGCGATACCAAGAGGAGAGATTACGTCCGTGGTTTTGGCTATCAGGGTGGGGCTTCGAGGGGACAATGGTCGGGTAAGGTCGATAATAAGAGCGTGGGCGGCGCTTGGAAAGATGCTATCGCCGAGCCGGGCAGCTGGGGAGTGGGTTTCAGCGCGTTTGGTGAAATACTCCCATATCACGAAAATAAAGTCCTATTGGATTCATCGGTAAAAGATAAATGGGGACTTCCCGTATTGGCAATAGACGCAGAGATTAAGGATAACGAGCGGAAAATAAGGGTTGATGCAAGCAATGAAATGAAGGAAATGTTAGAATCTATCGGTGTCAAAGACGTAACAACCTACGATAGCGGGTTTAGTATGGGACAGGGAATTCATGAAATGGGAACAGCACGAATGGGAAATGATCCGAAAACCTCGGTATTAAACAAATTTAACCAAGTATGGGATGCTAAAAATGTTTTTTTGACAGATGGGGCCTTTATGACTTCTTCTTCCTGTGTGAATCCATCGCTTACCTATATGGCATTTACAGCTAGGGCAGTAGATTTTGCTGTAAATGAATTAAAAAAAGGGAATCTTTAATTATTTTATGATGTAATAGTTATGAATAGACGAGAAGCAATACAACGTGTAGCCATGCTCATGGGCGGAACAGTTATTGGTGCTTCATTATTTTTGGAAGGATGCCAAAGGTCTGCTTCGAAAGATATAGAAATGCTCTTTGATTCAAAATCAATCGATTTTTTGGGTGATCTCGCTGAGGCCATTCTTCCTAAAACCACTACACCGGGGGCGAAGGAAGCTGGTGTAGGTTCTGAGATTCCCGTTCTGGTGCGAGACTGCTATAAACCTGAAGAACAGCAGGTCTTTCTGGCTGGAACAGCCGGAATTGACGAACGTGCCAAGAAAGAATTTGGACGCAATTTTCAGCAACTCGAAAAGAAAGACCAAACGGCCTTTGTCGATATTTTGGACAAGGAAGCGCAGGATTATGACGAAAAGAAATCCGCTAACGATCTACCTCATTTTTTCACACTGTTTAAACAGCTTACTCTCCTTACATTTTTTAGCTCAAAATTGGGAGCCACGGAAGTATTCCGTTATGTGAAAATCCCAGGGAAATATGATGGCGATTTCCCTTATCAAAAGGGTGACCATGCCTGGGCAACCTAGCTAAAAATCGTATAAATTTAATATTGACCCCTTGTCCTTAATTGGCAGCGGGGTCAATTAAAGAGGTTGTCAAGCCTATGAACTTTAACAAATTTTTGCTATCGAAAAGTAGAGTGGTAAAATGTGTCCCTGTTTTCATCGTCAGTCTGGTACCGCCCGGAAACGAGCTTCCCGCATCAAGTTTTTGCTTTTTGACATGGTGTTGGCTGAATTTTGAAAGAGCCTCTTTGACTGTTGTTTTATTGATCGCCAGATCAAAAGGTAATCCTTCGACAATCAAAAACTTGTCTTCTGGTATATCAAAAAATAGTTCATTGACGGATTTATCAGCCCCATAATTGCTATAAAGTTCTAAACCGGATTTTGTGATCCATTTTGCATACTTTTCTTCGTTGGCATCTTCATAGAATTCTGTTTTCACATTCAATGTAGCAGCAATTTTATCCACTGTCTGTGGAAATACAAATTCACTGTTTTTATTTAACAATGATTTTAAGTCGGCTTTATTCTGCGCGAAAGTCGTTGCCGCAAAAAGGAAAAGACCTATATTTAATGTTAGTGCTTTTATCTTCATCGTATCTTTGTTATATCTTTGGCAATTGTTTTTATCCGTAAGATTAAAATTAATCAAATACATAAAAAAATACAATAGTTCTTTATACTTGTTTTATTAATCAGTAATGGAATGATGGTAATGTTGTTGTAGTTGTTGGACCTATCTATCGCGCTGAAATTAGTTGATCAAATATCGTTATGCCGAAAACAATTTGAAGTATTGGACAGTTACAATTTAAATTGTACTTTCATAGCGTTTTTAATAAAGGAAGATATTTACTTTTTATGATCACAACCAAGTATTTCAACTATCGACAAATATTTAATTTAGCGGGCGCACATTTAATATGGCTGACGCTTTGGTGTTCTTTGGTGGCGGTCATTTATTATTTTTTCAATTGGCAGTGGATGATAATTCCGTGGGTGCCATTGGCATTAATCGGAACGGCCGAATCTTTTTACGTTGGTTTTAAAAATAATCAAGCCTATGACAGGCTTTGGGAAGCCCGAAAAATCTGGGGTGGAATTGTCAATTCAAGTCGTTCGTTCACGGCTATGTTATATGCTTTTGATACCCAAGACGGTGATCATACCGATTTGGAGGAACGGAGGAAAAGAATCGCCTATCGTCACATTGCCTGGCTCTATACTTTTCGTGAGCAGTTGTTGGTCCCGACAGAGTGGGAGCATATCAGCATGAAAAAACATTTTGGTTCAATGAATGTGAAACGGAACAGGTTGATAAAGGCTGGCTTTCCAGATTATAGTAGAACTTCGATTTTTTTGCGTAAATATCTTTCTGCGGAGGAGTTTAAGTTGCAGAGCGAATATAAAAATTTTGCGACTTATTTGATTTCTAAACAAGCAAAAGAAGTGAATGCGTTGAAAAATGATCAGATTATTTCGGATTTTAACCAAACGCAACTGCAGAATTGCCTGAATCAATTTTACGATTATCAAGGACAGGCAGAAAGGATCAAAAAATTTCCATCACCTAGGCAGTTTGCCAGTACAGCCTTTGTCTTCAATGTTATTTTAATCATTCTACTTCCTTTGGGCCTCGTGAATGAATTTGCGAAATTAGGGGACTGGGGTATCTGGACCAGTATTCCTTTTTGTGTGGTCATAGGATGGATTTATATTGTGATGGAATTGGTCGGCGATTATACCGAAAATCCTTTTGGAGGTCTGATGTTTGATGTACCGATGCTTTCCATTTGTAGGACCATTGAAATTGATTTATTGCAGATGGTGGGAGATGAGGATCTTCCGGAAGCTATTGCATCGAAAAACGGTGTGTTGGTTTAGAACTTCTTACAGATCTATTACCAATGTATTTTTTACCTCAGCGATCATAAAGGAACTGTGGGTGCTTGCAATGTGCTGTAAGCTAGTTAGTTTTGTTAACATGAAGCTGCGATAGTCTGCCATGTCCTTGACACAAATCTTGAGGATATAGTCGTAGTCGCCACTCACGTGAAAACACTCGGTTACCTCTTGAAGGTTCATGACCTCTTTTTCAAACTGTAAAATATACTCCTTTTTGTGCTGTGTTAATTTTACGTGGCATAATACGAGGAAATCTTTTGCTATCTTCTTTTTATCAAGTATGGCGACATAGCCTGCGATAATTCCCGTATTTTCGAGCTTGCGGACTCTCTCATAGA
This sequence comes from Sphingobacterium sp. UBA3519, assembly GCF_002377215.1. Lineage (NCBI taxonomy): Bacteria > Pseudomonadati > Bacteroidota > Sphingobacteriia > Sphingobacteriales > Sphingobacteriaceae > Sphingobacterium > Sphingobacterium sp. UBA3519. The sequence goes on along the minus strand of NZ_DFPI01000003.1, from coordinate 29,355 downwards.
CTGCTGTCACGGACAAGTTCAGCTTGTAGGACAGTTCTTTGGTCGTTTGTTTCGCATCTTCTTGGAGAAAACGCAATAACTTAAGGTCAATTTCGTCAAAGTGCATAGATTATTTTTTTGTGTTTGGTATCAGTTTTTAAAGTGTTCAGATGTTTTAACTAATTATTGTTGATATAATAGATTTATATTCTAATATAGATAAAAATACTTGTGATATAATCTAAAATATCTCAATTTTAAAGATAAAAATATGGATAATTTTAATGCAGCAAATGAAATTCAAGATTTGCAATACTTTGGAGAGTTTGGAGGTGTGAATCCGTCAATTTCAGACAGCTCTACCTATACCTTTCTTTCCGCTAAAAAAATGTTCGACACATTTGAAGGAAATGCAGAAGGCTGTTATCTCTATTCAAGACATTCCTCGCCAATGAATTTGTATTTGGCGCAAGCTTTAGCAAAAATGGAGAATACCGCTGCGGCCAATGTAACATCTTCGGGTATGGGAGCGATCACAACAGTTCTTTTACAGTTATGTAAAAGCGGCGACCATATTATTTCCAGTAGGACGATCTACGGTGGAACTTATGCCTTTCTCAAAAATTTTCTCCCACCTTTCCAGATTGAGACAACATTTTTGGATATTAATGATGCCCACGAAATCGAAAGATCGATAAGACCTAATACAAAGGTGCTGTATTGCGAAAGCGTGAGCAACCCTTTATTGCATGTGGCTGACTTAAGAAAACTTTCAGCCATCTGTAAAAAACACAAGCTAAAACTGATTGTCGACAATACGTTTTCTCCGTTGTCTATATCGCCGATACTTTTGGGAGCAGACATTGTCATCCATAGTCTAACGAAATTTATCAATGGCAGTAGTGATACAGTAGGTGGGGTTTATTGTGGAAGTCAGGAGTTTATTAATGAAACGAAAAATGTGAACACAGGGACCTGTATGTTATTGGGACCAACGATGGACAGCTTACGTTCGGCGAGTATATTGAAAAATTTAAGAACACTTCATATACGGATGAGACAACATAGCTATAATGCGATGTATCTTGCCGAACGGTTTGAGAAAGATGGACTAAAGGTATCTTATCCGGGCTTACATTCGCATCGAGATCATGAATTAATGAAAAGTATGATGCATGAGACCTATGGTTTTGGAGGCTTAATGACAGTTGATGTGGAAACCACTGAAAAAGCCAATGAATTAATGGAACTGATGCAGGCTGAAAATTTAGGGTATTTAGCCGTCAGCCTAGGATTCTATAAGACGCTATTCTCCTGTTCAGGTAGTTCTACGTCATCAGAAATTCCTGAAGAAGAGCGCTTAAAGATGGGTATTTCCGATGGATTGATCAGGTTTTCCATTGGCCTAGATCAAGACATTGAGCGCACTTATCAAAAAATGAGAGCATGCATGCAAAAGATTGGGATTCTACAATAATGCGGATAATCGCCATTAGTTGAATAAAAAGTTCACGACGACAGAGAGGATCCGTAAACTGTTTCGACATTTTCTACAAAAATAGTTTACGGATGTTCTTGTGCAATGCTGGTTCGCTGATCCTGAGAAATTCATGAATTAGGTCCTTACTTGTGGGCGGTCGATGTGGAAAGGCATAGTGCTGTAAAAAAGTCCTCAAAGCAGTATTTATTTTTTGTTCACCTATCAATTCATGTAATTGATACATGGCTAAAAGGCCTTTATAATAGGCAACGTTTGTATTTCCAGGGGATACTCTCATTAAATCTTCGTCTACACTGTTTGCTTTTCCAATGTCATAAAGATCTTGATACATTTTGACCATTTTCTTTACTCCTTCGGGACCATGTTTGTGTTTATAACACATTAATTCGGTATACATAGCGAGCGTTTCTGTTAGCATTGTAGCGCCTTCTCTCCGGTCATCGGGGTCAATTTGACTGTTACCCCACCATTGGTGCGATAACTCATGGCCGGCAAGTTCATTAATGACGTCTCTTGTTTTTTCGCGACGTAGATCTGAATGAAAGGTCATGTTCTCATTCATAAAAATCATACCGGGATAAGCCGTCGCGTTAAATCCACTAACAAATCCAGATATTTCGACGAAACGTATGCTTTTAAATGGATATTTTCCAAAGTTGTTTTGACAATAGGCTAAAGTTTGCTTTGAGTCGTTTATAAGTTGTTTAACATTCTCCGCGTGTTTGCTGTCATAATATACCTCGATGGATATATTGTCGTAAGAGGATTTTTCAACCATATATACAGCTGATGATATACCGAAACGGAAGGGAATTGGTCCTGTTGATTTATAGTGAAAAAAGTTTCGATTTCCTTTTTGCCATTTTCTGATAAATTCTCCAGTCGCGATACAGGTTTGGTCACTGTCACTCGAAATAATTGTTTCAAGGTCGACATATCCATAGTCGTAGGGAAGAGCATCAGGCTGTTCTAACTTTTTTAAAGCGCTTGCTTTTCCCAGCGCTCGCTTTTTACGCTCAAGTGGGTCTTCTATTTCATTTTATTGCTGATAACCAAATATGGGGTAATAGCGACTGATACGCATAAAAGAACCATTAGCTAAGATAGCATTCATGGGATCGTGACGATTGAACGGTGTCCATTTGTATTTTATTGTAAATTCCATTGTAATAGAATCTCCAGGCATGAAGGGGCTTGTTAGTTTAAATCGGTGGTGACCATAGGTGCTGTCGGTAGCTTTTTGTACGGCGCGGTCTATGTTGACATGTGCTAATTCCATAGCAGGATCCGTGTAAAGTAATAGACTATCCAGCGGAGCGGCTGATTTATTGACTAGCTTATATAGACCACTAATGATATATTCATTTGACGTCGGATAAAGATCTATTTCGGTTTTGACCGAAACGATCGTTGGCTGGGGAATATGCTGATAGTGCCTGTATTTCTGTTCATAATGTTGCATCCAATCTATTTCCGCTGCTGAATTGCCGACTTGAGTTCGCTGATAGATGAAATGGCCTGAAATCAACAAGACAGCAACCATTAACACAGCGAAGACCTTTAACTTTGAATGCGATTTTAAGTTTACTGAAAAAGATCTTGCCTTTTGCCGGGTGAGCGTTGTGCCAATAGCGATAAGGGCCGAAAAGGAAGTCCAGTAGATCATTTTAAAGCCAAATGCATGCAGATAGGCGCCAAACCCATTCATGTCGCCGCTATAGTTTAAGGGTGATTTTGCAAAACGGAAAAGTGGATGCTCTATGCCAAGCATGGTACCAATAAAGGAATTGGTCAATGCAAAAAACAAGACTGTCAAAAGTAATGCTGGATATTTTAGTCCCACAATAGTCTGTATACTGATAATAACTGAAGCATCCAGTAGAGATGGGACGCCAAGGATATAAAAAAGACTTAGATATAGATTCCATTCAATTTTTGGATATTGGAATATAAGTTGAAGAACCATGCATTGCAGAATGCTTATTGTAATAAGTAATAATGCAATACAGCACAACGAGATCCACTTGGCCAGCATGACAACTGTTACTTGTACTGGAGTGCTGTCTTCGAGTACATATATCCGCGTACTTCGAGATCTCCAGACTGTTTCCATGCCATAAAAAGATAGGACGGAAAGTAAAAAAAGAGGAAAGCTATTGATGATGTTCCGAACCATTAATCCCGTGCTGGCATAGCGTTGTGGTAGGCGCATTCCTGCATCGATGTTACTGTATATTTCCATACCTAGAAAAAACAACCATAGCGCAATGACAACGACAAAGGGTAAACCTTTTAGTAGGGCTCGAAGGTCAATCTTTAGAAAGCTATAAAGCGTATGCCAATCATAAAGCCAACCTTTTTCGGATATGCTTATTTGTCCCCTAGGAAGGATTGGCTGGTTTCCAGCCTTTTGCAGCGGCGGTTTTATATTCTTTTTTGTCGTGCAATGAAAACGTGCTCGACGGATCGCAAGTAACGTCAATGCAGATGAAAATACAAGTAGACCAATCCGGTTTATCAAAAAATTTCCTTTGAGCTGGAGCAATGTCGAGTTTTTCAAAGCTGGGCTCCATGACTGACATTGTTCAAAGAAAGCAGCCAGACCAAAAGGGTCGACTATGGCCATCCGGCTCATGGTCTCGGAGGAAACGGGGGATGCGTTGGCAAATAATGGCGAATTCGAAAATAAAGAGACAGCGAAGTATAGGATATAAATGAAAACTCCCGAAAGAAAAACAAGCATTTTACTACGGCTGGTCCAAGCAATTGCACTAACAGTTGCGGTGCAGAAAAAAATATTTGGAAGGACGAGTAGTATATAGGGCTGTAGGTAGTTGAGCATACGGAATGGCATAAATTTCTCATGTTCATCTCCTTGTGAAGCATGACCGAACATCAGCCCAAGGATAAAGAATAGAAATGTAAGGGCCGTGATCAGAAACACCAGCACAAAACGACTCAGTTGAAAAATATTTTTATTGACAAGGGTTGTATACAGGAGTGATGAAAATCGTGCATCTATTTCACGTAAAAATATTTGTGATGAAAAAATAACGATAGTAAAGATATTCAATAGCGATACTAATCCTATGGTGTAAGTTAACACAAAGGGAGAATTGGCGTAAACACCGGCAAATGAAAAAGAAGCTATGACACTAACCCAATAACCAAATGCAAAAAAACAACATAATAGTGCCAGAAACCATTTTTTTGGAAAGTAAAAGCTGACTTCCAGTAGAAAGTAGTCGATAAACATGGCTATACAATTTGAGATAAATGTGTGAAATAGACATCTTCAAGATCAGGTTTAATTTGCTCAAAACCATTCCCTGGGCTTTTTGTGGCATAAATATGGACGTCTAGCCGCCCCCCGTGTAATTGGGCTGATAAGGTGTGAAAATTTTCGTTAAAATAACGTAATTCATTCTTGTCAATCGTTTTTGCCCAAATACGGCCTTCCAACGATTTTAAAAAGTCGTTGGGTGCGCCATTGACCATCAAACTTCCGTTATTGATAATGGCCATTTGAGCACAGAGGCTTCGCACATCTTCCACTAGATGTGTTGAAAGGATCACTATCATCTGTTCCCCGATTTCACTAAGTAGATTGTTGAAACGATTGCGCACTTGCGGATCGAGGCCCGCTGTGGGTTCGTCTACAATGATAATTTGAGGCGAACCCAACATCGCCTGCGCAATACCAAAACGTTGCCGCATTCCTCCCGAAAAATTGTGAACTTCTTTGTCACGGAATTCGTAAAGATTTACACGTGCGAGCAAATCTAATATATGTTCTTTTCGTCCCTCTTTTTTAATTCCTTTAAGTACGGCAAGATGATGCATGAGTTGATAAGCCGACAGATGCGGATATACTCCAAAATCTTGCGGTAGGTAACCGAGCTGTTTTTTTATAAAAGAGGGCTCATTTAAAATATTGACATCATTCAATACGATGGAACCGGTATCTGCCTGTTCTAAGCCGGCAATGATCTTCATTAATGTCGATTTTCCAGCTCCATTTGGACCTAGCAGTCCAAACATGCCCTGACCGATATGTAATGAAAGTCCCGTAATTGCTTTCATCCCGTTAGGATACGTTTTCGAAAGATTCTGGATTTTTAACTGGTTCATAACAGACTTGTCTTTATACCCACATCGCAATCTGGGCCCTATTAATATTTAATGTCATGGTTTTATGCGCTAATCTGGCACGAATTCCAATATATCACCTGGTTGACACTCCAATACAGTGCATATCGCTTGTAGCGTTTCGAAACGTATACCTTTTGCCTTTCCCGTTTTTAATACCGAAAGATTACCTTGTGTAATGCCGATTTGTTCTGCAAGTTCTTTGCTTTGCATTTTTCGTTTGGCCAGAATTACATCTATATTTACAACAATAGCCATGTACTAGATATATAAATCTTGTTCATCCTGTAAATGGAGGCCTTGCCGGAAGATTTCCGCGAGGAAAAAAACAAAAATGCCTAAAATGAAATGTACAGCAATGAGTATGGCAATACCCCCTTCGACTGTAACAAATACTGCAGCAATAGCCGTGCAGACGATTGGTAGCAATATATTTAACCTGTAATATCGTTTGAGTATAAGCAGGTGGAATTTGGTAAATAGCTTCCTTCGGGTAAACAATTTAAATATTTGCGCAGACAAGAGAAAAAAGATGGTATAGAATGACAGGGGTAGTAAGAATGAAAATACTTTGTACGATACGTTATTATCCACATTCATCAAGGGCGTTATGGTAAATGGATAGTTGATATGAAGAAACATCCCATTGCCATAGGATGCTGTGTTCCAGCCTGTCAGCAGGCATATCAAGGCATACAGGGTTATGATTAAATATAAGCTCCCTAAAAGTGAAGTTATATAGAATAAGATTCTGCCGATTATTTTTGTCCGGTTCATTATGTAATAATTTGGTTTGATACTGTAAATATATAAATAATTACCGTTATACGGTAATTATTTATTAAAATAGAATATTTATAGAGAAATGATAGGATGCTCAAACACTTACATTGACTTTGGCGCCTGCGAGAATGTGGAGCTAGTGCGACATATTGACAGGAATTTAAATCGATCGTACAACCCTTATATCGATCCCTGCCAACAGCGATGCGATTGTCACATAGACATCACTATTTAAGAGGATAAGGGCTGTAAAAGTTAAAAAATATCTTTTGGCATATCATTAGTGATTTAAAATCAATACTTTAATCACTATGGCAAAGAGACTCTTACTGATAATATTCCTATTCGTTTTGGGAGATATCTATTTTTTTCAGGCGTTTAGTACGGTTATTCATGGTTCAATTTGGCACAACATGTATTGGGGGATTGATATTCTGCTGTTTTTGGGTGTTTTTATTTTAATTTTTTTACGGAGAACGGGTTATGATGTCCAGCGGACCGCCACAAGTCTGATCACAGCATTTTTAATTGTTTTCATCCCAAAATTGCTTGCAGTGCCCTTTTTATTTGTTGAAGATCTTATGCGTATTTTTAGTTCCTTTCCTCCACGAAGTCTATTTTTGAGTGAAATTGTATTGTTTTTGGCGGGAGCCATGCTGTTGGTTATTTTTTTCGGTTTAACGAAAGGTCGTTATTTTTATAAAGTGCGTGAGGAAGTCTTGACTTTTCCTGATCTACCTGCGGCGTTCGACGGTTTTAAAATTACACAGCTGTCGGATATTCATTCAGGGAGTTTATCTGATATCAAAAGAGTACGTAAAGGTATCGAATTGGCCAATGCACAAAACAGTGATCTGTTATTGTTTACGGGCGATCTAGTCAATAATAAGGCTTCCGAAATGGAACCCTGGGTTTTAGACTTCAATCGATTAGAAGCTCCTTCGGGAAAGTTTTCTGTCCTTGGAAATCACGACTATGGGGATTATGTGCAATGGGAAAGCATGAAATCAAAAGCCTTAAATTTGAATAGGCTCAAGGAAATTCATCATGAAATGGGGTTTAAATTGTTGCTAAACGAATCGATAGCTATAGAAAAGCAAGGTGAGCGTATCTCGTTAATTGGTGTTGAAAATTGGGGAAAAGGAGGGTTTCATCAATATGGCGATTTGGCTAAGGCAACTCTTGGATTAGAAAAAGATACGTTTAAAATTTTAATGTCTCATGATCCTTCACATTGGGATCATGTTACTTTGGACTATGATCAACATGTCCATTTAACGCTGGCTGGTCATACACATGGTATGCAGTTTGGGATAGAACTATTTGGGTTAAAATGGAGTCCAATTCAGTATTTTTATAAACAGTGGGCTGGACTTTATCAAAAACAGGGAAAATATCTTTATGTCAACCGTGGTTTTGGTTTTCATGGCCTAAAGGGGCGGATAGGTGTTTGGCCGGAAATTACAGTTATTACATTACGGAAAAGCGTTGCCTGATATTTCGGTATGAGATACAACACTCATCTATTAATCGATAAGGTTCATTTCCTTCAATTGGTGAAACATACACTGATCTGCAGCATGGTGAGATCCTTACTGAAATTTTATTTAAATTTGACCATTTAATGGAAGATGAACCTTGATATTTATAATGTTAGTATCTTAACAATTTCATTGAAGCCTCTTTGTTGTGCGTGTTGCAACGGGCTTGTGCCATTGAAGTCCGGAATATCTAATTTTGCTCCGGCATCTTTTAGAATCTGAACGATTTCCTGATATTTTTTGCTTCCGTCACCGAGTATAATTCCTTCCATCAAAGCGGTCCATCCTAAGCGATTGACATGATCTAACGGAAAATTTTTAGTATTGGCCAATAATCTTACCGTTTCTACATGTCCACGTTCACATGCCGGTATTAAAGCTGTGCCATTATATCGATTAAATAAATCAAAGCGAGCACCGTGATCTAAGAAAAGCTTGACGAGTTCAACTTGCCCACTTGCTCCCGCGTATAAAAGTGGGCTATCCATATTATCAGCCTGAATGTTGACATCGGCGCCATATTCTACCAATAATTTGGCCATTTCAAGAGCTCCATTGTTTGTAGCGATAAGTAGAAGAGTACGTTTGTTCGCATCTTTGCTGTTTACGTTGGCCTTATTTTCTAGTGCTCTTCTTACTCCCTGCAGGTCATTTTTGATGACCAATTGAATAATCTCTTCCTGGGACGAATTTTCAGTATAGGAGTTTTCTGTTAATGCCGATCGGCACGAACTTGTTATGCTCATCATGATCAGGAGTATTAAAGTCGTTTTCATCATTCTATTATGCTGTAATTTTCGATAAACTGTCGAATAAGTTTGACGTCTAGTACAAAAATAGGAGATAGGGCTGTTTTTACAATGTGGTTTTCATTCCATCTGTTGGACAATTTATTACAAGCGTGGATCTTAAATTTCGCTATTATTGGTCAAACACTGGCTGAAAGTGTACTCGTGTAGCTCCTGCTCACACACAATGTTAAGTCAAAGTTTGCGTTGTGATAAATTGTTCAAGCTTCGAGATGTATTCTGCAAAACATCCAGAAAAATCATCGCGACCTTTGTTTTGGTCATACTAAGTCATAAATGCGGAAAAAATAATACCGTTTCCATTGTCTAGTAAATTTTAGAAAAAAGAATATGATCAAAAGAAATATGAAAGCTAAAACATATATTTTAAAAAACGTACGGCTTGAGACGGGATTCGAGTTTGATGGAGAGGAAGTAATAAGTACAAATACCGCTTTATGCTGTGTAGAAGTTGAAGCGGGTAAGATCAAAGGAATCAAACCAAATACCCCAAATGCCAATGGAATCGATGCAAAAGGACATTTGATGTTGCCGGCCTTTAAGGATATGCATGCCCATTTGGATAAAATGTTGTTTGGTTTGCCATGGGAAGCAGTATCTCCCACGCGGCATACCGTAAAAGATATGATCGCGTATGAGCAAAAGATGATTCCTGAATGGTTAAGCACCTCGGTCGAAAGAACGGGCAAAATGCTGAATTTTCTGCAGGCATACGGAACTGATTTTATTCGTTCGCATTTCAATGTTGATCCAACATCTGGACTAAGATCGCTAACAAATTTAGAAAAGGCGCTTGCATCAAAAAAAGACACGGTAGACGTGGAGCTGGTTGCTTTTCCACAGCATGGTCTCTATTATACGGATACCTTACCCATTTTGAAGGATGTTGCAAAACTGGATGCTGTTAGTTTCATCGGTGGAGTAGATCCGTACTCTTTGGACGGAAGTATTGAAAAAAGTATGGAGCAGATTACCCGGTTGGCGCTTGATAACGATAAGGGAGTTGACATACATCTCCATGAAATGGGAGAAAGTGGTCTAAAGACAATCGACTTTTTGATCGACCGAACATTGGAAAACCCCCAATTAAAAGGAAAAGCTTTTGTTAGCCACGCTTTTGCACTTAGCCGTCTCGCAAATGTCGAAGTCGAAAAAATTGCGGCGCGTCTTGCCGAGGCGGGCGTGGGAATCGTCTCCTCAGTGCCTTTTGGCAATATGATTATGCCTATTCCGACACTTCGAAAATATGGTGTGGAAGTTTTGATTGGAAATGACAATATTCAGGATCACTGGAATACCTTTGGTTCGGGAAACATGCTCCAGAAAGCGAATCTAATTGCTGAGCTGTATGGCTATGGAACAGAATTCGGCTTATCCAGAACACTCGCTTTCGCCACACGTTACAAATTGCCTTTGGATAATAATGGAAATCAACAATGGCCGAAAGTGGGCGATGAAGCCAGTATGGTTTTTGTTGAGGCAAGTTGTTCTGCTGAAGCAGTTTCTCGGATTTCACCTGTGACTTCATTGATTCACAAAGGCAATATTGTGTTCTAAAGGACGCCACTATCGGATAATGATTGCGTTCCGAACGCTAACTGCCTTCGGGATTCCAGCAATGTGTCGTTTCCTAAATGCCCAACCAATTGTACGTTATTGCGTGGAGAAATATTGAAATTAAGAGAACAATTTTGTTGAAGAGCCGGTTATCCTCATAACTGGCTTTTCACGTCCAAGGCCTTGCTGTAGAACAGATGTTTTTAAGGAGTGGTCATTTGTAATTGAGGCGAGAATAATGTATGTTGGATAAAAAATAATTTATACGATGGAATTTTCACCATTTAATGAAGTTGTCAAACTTTGTCTAAAAGGAATACAACTGGAAGAAAGCGGTAGAGCGGAAGAATCACTGTCATTTTTTATGCAAGGTTATCGGGAGGCAAGTGATGACCATGAAAAGTTTTTTGCGGCTTATTTTGTATCGCGGCAACAAAAATCGCTGTCTGATGGTCTGAAATGGCTACACATAGCCTTAGAGCATGCATTGGTAATCAACGATGACCGGACGACCAGTGCATTACCCGGATTGTATTTGAAGATTTGCGCCTGTTACACAGGCTTAGGAGAAGAAGCAATGGCAAGTGAGTATGCTCGGCTGGCCTCTTCTTATAAAAATATCCCCTTTGATAAGGGACCTTTTTATCATGGGACAAAAGCAGATGCACAAATCGGCGATTTATTGGTTCCAGGCTTCAATTCCAACTATCAAGCTGACTTAAAAATGAACCACATTTATTTTACAGGCTTGATGAATGGGGCTGGACTTGCAGCGGCACTCGCAAAAGGTGAGCGTAGCGAGCGCGTATTTATTGTTGAACCTACCGGTGATTATGAGCATGATCCCAACCTGACGGATCAGAAATTCCTCGGAAATCCGACACGTTCCTATCGATCTGAATTTCCATTAAAAATTATTGGTGAAGTTGCTAATTGGGCAAAACCCGGCACTCAGGAACTTGAAAAATTTCGTGATAAACTAGACGAGAGTGGCGGCGACATTATCAATTAAGAAATCACGAGTGCCTGCTCCGGCAATCGGAGTTATGTCTTACTGATAACAATCTTGCTGATAACTTCGAAGGCTGAAATTCGATAATCGTCGTCAAAAAATAAACCATTGATATAACGTTGGATCGGATAGAACAGATCGGCTGGCGTATCGCCGAAAAAAGTTTTGAAATCGTTCGGAATAGAATACAGGTAATTGTATTGCCCTTTGCCCAAACTGATTCCGCCGATCTTTTTTAAATAACCGGTTATCTTATGTTTGTATCTATTGGAAAATGCTTCTTCCGTTTCTATGAAATAATCTTCAATATAAAAATTACGGATATCCTGAAGACTAAGGACGCTGTTTGGAGCAGGTTTGATACGTCTTGAATAGGATACATCAACCAAAATACAGCTGGCTTTACGGGCTTGGGTGAGATCGATAAAGTAGCCTTCATCGACCATAAGATGTTTACTGTCTTTATATACGCCGAGAAGCATTTCATTGATCTCGCGATCTGAATAATCTGCTATGTTAGAAGATCTTCCCAACTTTTCAAATGCGAGGCCACTGTCACTCCAATTTTTTCTAATTCTATTAAGCTCGTGCTGTTGAAAAGTTTTTATTTTCTCCATATATAATTTGTCTAACCTTACTTTTGGGAGTTTAAAGATAATTTTAAAACTTTACTTTCGTCAATCTTATCGGTTACTAAGTGCAATTTGAATCAAATCTAATTTAACGGAGTCTTTGTTTGCTGCTGTAGAAATGCGCGGACGCGCTATGTTGAGGAGGGAAGATCATATCGATTCTCGGTACGATGCAATGAAGGAAGAGCCATCTGTATTAACAAATGGCTCTAATAGTTTTTATTTTACAGCCTTAAGTAGGATATCTAAGGTGAATTCATCATCGATAGCGCGATTGCCTAAGTCGGAGAAAAAGCTTGCTGAACGATACTGTATATCAAAGTCCAGTCGATTTACTTTGACTCCGATAGCTTCAGCGGAAAGCCCATCTGCAGTTGTGGTGACTTTTGCTGGAAAGGAGATCGATTTTGTTTTATTCTTGATCGTCAGATTGCCTGTTATGATTGGATTGCCTTTGCTATTATCAACCTTACTGATGACAAATTTACTGTTGGGATAGGCAGGCACATTGAAGAAATCTTCATTTTTTAGTTGCCCGGTCAATTTAGGTGCATCAGTACAAGCCATGGAATTCATATCTATGGTAAAACCACCGCCGGTAATTTTCCCTTTTTCTGTCTGTACCGTTCCTTCTTGTATATTGATTGTTCCCACATGTCCTCCGACAACTTTTTTAGCATTCCATTTGATTGTCGAATTTTGCGTGTTCACTTTGTAGCTTATCTTTTGGGCGAAAGCCATTGATGTTAAGCAAATAATTGCTAGCGTTAGACTGGTTCTTTTCATTGAAATGATTTATATGAACTCAAATATACATGGTCTTGTGCGGATATTTCTATGTTTAAACTTGTTTTTTTGTTTGCGGAGTGTCAATATTGTGTTTGCCTTGCTCTATTCGTCATCAATACCCGCTAACTTAGTACAATATAAAAAGGGGATCGGAGATATCTTCGCATCCAAATTGTGGTCTATAAAAAAAGATAATATGATTAAGTCGAAAGGTTATGCGGCGAAAGACAGCAGTTCTCCACTTGAATACTGGGAGTTTGAAAGGAGGGAGCTTGGTGCAAACGATGTTTTAATAGATATCTTATACAGCGGGATCTGTCACTCCGATATTCATCAAGTACATGACGAGTGGGGTGGTACACAGTACCCAATTGTTCCCGGGCACGAAATTGTCGGTCGGATAAGTGCCGTTGGTAGTGGAGTGACTAAGTTCAAAAAAGGAGACCTGGCAGGTGTCGGTTGTATGGTGGCTTCCTGTGGCGAATGCGATAACTGTAAGTCAGACCAACAACAGTTCTGTTCGGAAAAGAAGACCGTCTGGACTTACAACAGCAAGGATGTGATGCATGATCACAGCTATACTTTTGGTGGTTATAGCAATAATATTGTTGCGGATGCGGACTTTGTGCTGCATGTGCCGGAATCGTTGGATATTAAAAAGGTGGCACCGCTACTCTGTGCTGGAATCACCACCTATTCGCCATTAAAAAGATGGAATATTAGCAAAGGACATAAAGTTGGTGTGTTGGGCTTAGGTGGATTGGGACATATGGCTGTTAAAATTGCAGTAGCAATGGGAGCAGAAGTCACAATGATAAGCCATTCTCCACGTAAGAAGGAGGATGCGGCTCTACTTGGCGCACACAAGTTCTTAAATACGCATGAGGCAGATGAAATAAGAGAATTCTCATCGTATTTTGATTTTATTATTGATACCGTATCGGCACCGCATGATTATAACCTCTATCTTGCATTATTGAAAACAAAGGGAGTTTATATTTGTGTGGGGATTCCAGCTGCGCCCATGGAAATCAATGGACGCTCAATTATGGGGGGAAATAAGATCCTAACGGCTTCCAGCATTGGGGGAATACAGGAAACTCAAGATATGCTTGATTTTTGTGCTGAACATAATATTCTACCCGAAACAGAAATGATTGATATCGACTATGTAAATGAGGCTTATCAAAGGGTATTGGATAGTGATGTAAAATATCGTTTCGTAATCGACATGTCGTCTATTGAAAAGTAATCCAAGAACAGGTCGGTTAAAGAGCCGACCTATTTTTTTAATCGCAATAAAATCTTTACGCGTTTTGACAATTGGATTTGAAGAATGCTGACATGATTCAAGATGGATACCGTAACTTTAGCTTGAGCTTTTCAGCTGGAAAGGCATAGCTATTTTTTTATTTAAAGGAACAATAAAATAGATAATTTCAATGAAGAAGGTAGAAATACAGCACACAGATTTGCAGATAGCTCCAATTAATTTTGGTGGGAATGTTTTTGGCTGGACATTAAATGAGCAGCAATCGTTTGAAATGTTAGATAAATTTGTAGGAGCAGGGTTTAATTTTATTGATACGGCAGACACCTATTCGTGGTGGGTAAATGGAACCGGAGGGCAGTCCGAAGAAATTATTGGAAAATGGTTAAAAAGCCGTGGTAACCGTCAAAATATAGTAATTGCAACAAAAGTCGGATCGGAGACCAAGGAACACGGATATGATATCTCAAGGAAACATATCTTGAAATCGGCTGATGAATCATTACGACGGTTGGGAGTAGATCATATAGATCTATACTATACCCACTTTGACGATAACATAACCCCCGTGGAAGAGACGTTGTCGGCTTATGCGGACTTAATAGAGGCAGGCAAGGTACGTTATATCGCCGCTTCCAATCTATCGCCAGCGCGTTTAACGGAAAGCTTTGATGTAGCAGAGAAAAACGGTCTTCCCAAATATGTTGCGTTGCAACCGCATTACAATTTGGTAGAGCGTGCAGGTTTTGAAACAGATTATGCGGGCTTGGTCGAGAAGTATGGGTTGAGTGTATTTCCATATTGGTCGCTTGCAGCAGGTTTCTTGACCGGTAAATACCGTACTGAAACTGACTTTGATAAAACGGCAAGGGGCGGTGGGATCAAAAAATATTTTGATGCTAAAGGTAAAGCTGTCCTGAAAGCGCTCGATGCTATCTCCGAGAAGCATGAGACAAAACAGGCTACTGTAGCATTAGCATGGTTGTTGGCTAAACCGCTGATTACCGCTCCCATTGTGAGTGCCACAAGTGAGCGTCAATTGGATACGCTATGTGCGGCGCCGGCTCTTAAGTTGGATACAGAAGATATCGAATTATTAAACGAGGTCAGCAATTAAAATACCGGTAAAAGAGCAATCACAAAATCCCTACATTTCTGAGGGATTTTGTTTTTATTGAGAAGTCGTTCTTGATAGACGGTGGAGATAGCTTATGTATTTTAACAAGTTTATCGTAAATTGGACGCTAAATTGATCTTATGAAACGGTTCCTGATATTATTTTCTTTTATGCTTTTTGGCAGAAGTTATGCGCAAATGCCTACACCTTATGAACGGGGCAATGGTAATCAATCCACAACATTTGAAGAAATGCGGGCCTACTATCAGGAATTGGCGGAGAAATATACATCAATTCATTATGAAACAAAGGGAGAAGACGATAACAATAAACCAATAGATGTGGTCGTATTTAATCCGTTTGGAAAGACACTGGAAGTCGCTAGGAAAGGGAAGTGTATTTTATTGGTCAACAACGGTATTCATCCCGGAGAACCCGATGGTATTGATGCCACTATGATGCTCATGCGGGATTTGGCGACAGGAAAGGTAAAGGCACCTCAAAATGTTATCGTTGTTGCGCTCGCGAGTTACAATGTCAGTGGGATGTTAAATCGTGGGAGCTTTTCCCGAGCTAACCAAAATGGCCCTGAAGAGTATGGCTTTCGTGGAAATGCAAGGCATTATGACTTAAATAGGGATTTTATTAAGACAGACACTAAAAACTCGCGCAGTTTTCAGCAGATTTTCCACTGGGTCAAGCCGGATGTTTTTATCGATAATCATGTGAGCAATGGGGCCGATTATCAGTACACTTTTACTTATATCTCAACAAACAAAGAACGTCTGGGAAACCTTTTAGGTAATTATTTTAATAACAACATGCAAAAAACCTTACTGAAAGATCTCCAGGAGAAAGGGTTTATGTCTGTTCCCTATGTTAACATCCACAACGATGTACCTGATGGTGGTTTTCCAACTTTTATGGATTCGCCAAGATATGCAACAGGTTACACCAGTCTATTTAATGTCATCGGAACCGTGGTGGAAACACATATGTTGAAACCTTATCAAGAACGTGTCAAAGCGACTTATGATTATATGCGTTGTAATCTGGATTTTATGGAACAGCATTATAAGGAGATTAAACAAAAAAGAACTGAAAACCTCAAGCAATATCAAATAGGGGATAAATATGCCATAGCATGGAAGCTTGATTCATCGAAATATGAACCACTGGACTTTAAGGGCTTCGAGGCAAAATATAAGCCGAGCGATGTCTCCTCGAAAGATAGATTGTGGTATGATAGAAACGCTAAGTTTTCAAAACAAGTTAAGTTATATAATACCTATGTTCCGACAAAAGAAGTAACTATTCCATCGTATTATGTCATTCCGCAGTCTGAATGGGAAATTGTTAACTTGCTAACACTCAATCAGATCAAAATGATTCCGCTAAAACAAGATACGGTAATAGCGGTGGAACAGTATCGAATTAAGGATTTCAAGACAACTTCAAGTCCTTATGAAGGGCATTATTTACATTTTGATACCAGCCTCCTCCGGGAATCCAATAAGGTAAACTTTCGTGCTGGTGATTATTTAGTCCCCTTGAATCAGGACGGTGTAAAGTTCTTGCTGGAAACTTTAGAACCTGAAGCAATAGACTCTTATTTTAATTGGAATTTCTTTGATGCGATCTTAGGACAGAAAGAATATTATTCAGCATATGTTTTTGAAGATACAGCAGCCAAACTTCTAAAAGAGAATAAAGATTTAAGAGCTGCCTTTGAACGCGAGAAGATGAACAACCCTAAACTTGCTGCGAGTAGTAGTGCGCAGCTGGATTGGATATACAAACATTCACCTTACTATGAAGAGTCACATCTTCTTTATCCTATTTATCGCATCAATTGATCACGGTGATTTTTGATACACAAGGCTGCGTTCGTTACAATATGGCTATCTTATAAGTATATCCAGGGTAATACCAATGAACATTATGACGATCAAATAGGAGATAAAGCCTATTATTAAAGCGGCAAATGCTTTGAAATAGCTGATCTTTTTAGTCTTATCAAAAAACTGTCCCATGGCCCAGGAGTAATATGCAAAGGTCACCAATGTTGCGTATAAGATAAAACGCTGGTGGGTTATACCATCAATTATTGCAAAAAAAGCATAAATTAACATCGCCATCCCCATAATAAAACATAATAAGATGATGATTTCAAAAAGATTATAGCCGTATTTTTTAAAGAATAATTTAGTCCAAAGGGCGATAAAGAATCCCATGATAATGTTAGCATAACCATAATGATCTTGTAGCCATCGGAAGATGTGGGTCGTGATGATGAGTTTACTTTCAATACCATGGCTGTCGATTGACTGCATATACCGTTCTTCAGTATGGAAAAAGTGGGCAATAATTGAGTACACTAAAGAGGTTACTATAACAAAAATAATAGGTTTGACCAGCCGGCTACGATTCTCAGAAATGTAGTTTTGCACATTCTTCCCCGGCGCTGTTACCAATCCGCTAATGGTATAGAGAATGCCGCGTTCAAAGTGAAGCACATGTTCTATTTCATGGGTGATATAATGCGCATCTATTCTTTTCAGCGTTGCAGGTTGGCCACAATCGGGACAAAATTTTGACGTAATGTCTGTACCGCAGTTTTTGCAAGTTATCATGTTGAAGTTTTTCTTTAGGTAATTAAGGTTAGGTACTCTATATCATTTTTAAAGCCTATAAAGGCAAACTTTCTTTACGGACCATTTTATTGGAGGTATTCAGCAACTTCCACAAGCTTGTATTTGGGGCTCCGTTGCAAAAACTCACCAAGAAAAGCTGCGTGAGTAGCACCGGTGATCAGCAAAATACGATCTTGCGCCGTGACAGGGATCTGATTTAAATTGGAGAGTATCCGTAGATTTCTTCCGTAAAATTTAGTGGCTTCGTCTGCTCCTTCAAAATTACCTTTTGTACTACTGTAGGTTAAGATATCAGCGTTTACATTGATAAATTTTTGCAGGGTCTCTTTGTGATTAAATACCTTTAATTTATCTAAAATGGAGAGTTGGTCAATATGGGTGAATTCCTTCATGATTTTTCCCATGTAGTTTTTATACGTTACAGTATCCACCTGGTTCTCCAGTTCATTGGCAATGTTGTAATTATATGCTGCAGTTTGTTGTTCATCAATTCCATAAATTGTTTTTACCCCTGCAAGTTTGCCAACTTCATAAGCGATTAACGCTATTTCACCACCAAACTTAGCTTTATGGCCTTTGTCGTCGATAAAAGATCTGTAGTCACTGTTCAATTCTTTGTTTTTTTCAGAAATGACTTCTACGCAAATGATGGTTGGTTTAAAATCAGCCAACAGTTTGGCTACATGATAAGTTTCTCTTCTGTTTTTTTGATCTTTTTCATCAAATTCTACTTTATGGGCATCAGGGGTATAGCTCATGTGAAATGTCCCAAAATTTAAAACTTCGATTTTCTGCTGTGCGTAGCTGTTCCCAAAAAATAAGACCCCAAGGGCGATTCCAATATTTCGAATCTGTATAGTTTTAATAAGCATCTGTGTAAGAAATGGATTTATGTTTTTTCCGGCTTTTCGTTCAGTTAGCTGTATTTTTCTAGCTGTTTTGTCCAAAAGTATTACAGTTTGTCCAAATAAAAGCTACACTTGAGTGTAGTTTTATTTAACTTCGAAACTTAGAATTTCGTTATGGATTTTAACGCGCTATTTTCACAAAAAAATAATGTTGATCGTCTTTCAGAAAAGGACATCCTGCAGACGCATGGCTATATTGAGCTTGTCAAAGCTTTCTCACGAATTACTTACCAGAGTATCTATCTAATCGATTATCAGGCCAAAAGCTTTGAGTTTGTTTCAGACAACCCGCTGTTTCTCGCTGGTTTAACAGCCACAGAGGTGATGGAAATGGGCTATGGCTTTTATCAAAAATATGTTCCGTCCGATGATTTCCGGATGCTCATTACGATTAACGAAGCGGGGTTCAGTTTTTACGAAAAAATACCCATAGAGGAACGGAAGCTTTACGTTATATCGTATGATTTTCAGATACAAAATGCGCATAACAAATTTATTTTGATTAATCATAAACTGACGCCGGTTTTTTTGACAGAAGAGGGGAAAATATGGAAGGCAATTTGTATCGTATCTTTATCCACCAATGTGTCTTCGGGCAACGTGACGATCGAAAAGTTCCACTCCAACTTAGTTTGGGAGTTGGATCTGTTGACTGGGAGATGGAACTCCCAAAAAAAGATTAACCTTACCGAACGTGAAATAGAAATTTTACGCTTTTATCATCGCGGTCTGACCATTCATGAAACTTCCGAAAAAATTTTCGTTTCCATTGACACGGTGAAATTTCATCGGCGAAAATTATTTGAAAAACTGGGGGTAAGTAACATGAATGAAGCATTGGTTTATGCATTGAATAATAGGTTATTGTAACGATGGCTTGACGGATGTTGAAATGTTCAGGGCAAGCGCCTCAATCGAGGCGCTGCAGATTATTTTTTTACCAATAGGGGCAAGTACTTCTCGTAGCCCTGTGCTTTCATCTTGTCTTTTGGAATAAATCGAAGTGAAGCACTGTTTATACAATAGCGTAGACCACCTTTATCTGCGGGTCCATCGTTAAAAACATGGCCGAGGTGTGCATCACCAGTTTTGCTGCGTACTTCCGTTCTGCGCATCCCGTACGAATTGTCGGCGTGTTCTTGAATCAAGCTATCGCTAATTGGTTTGGAAAAACTTGGCCATCCACAGCCCGATTCAAATTTATCTGTTGAGACAAATAAGGGTTCTCCAGTTGTGATATCGACATAAATGCCTTCCCTAAATTCGTCATTATAGGCGTTGTCAAATGCGCGCTCTGTTGCACTGTTTTGTGTAACATCGTATTGCAATGGAGTTAACTCCTTCTTCAAGGTCTCCTTGTCAGCTTTTTTATACCTGTTCTCAATGTTCACTTTCGCTTTTTCGGGGTTGGCATTTCGTGCAAGTTCAAATAAATCAGGGCTTATATGGCAATAACCACCGGGGTTTTTGTCCAGGTATTTTTGATGATAAGCTTCAGCATTATAGTAATTCTGTAAAGGTTCTATTTCCACCACTATTTTGCTCCTGTATTGACTTGCTAAAGCAGCTATTTGCTCTTTGATAACAGCAGCATCGTCGGCATTGGTATAATAGATGCCTGTACGGTATTGCGTACCGATATCGTTGCCTTGTTTATTCAGTGAAGTTGGGTCAATTGTTTTGAAGAAAAGGTCTACGAGCAGCTTTAGATCGACAAGCGCTGGGTCGAAGTTTACCTTTACGGTTTCGGCAAACCCGGACGTTCCTGTCGAAACTTGTGCATAAGAAGGGTGCTGAAGGTTTCCATTGGCATAGCCAACTTCCGTTGCGGTGACCCCGCGCACTTGTTTAAAGAAGTGCTCAGTTCCCCAGAAGCATCCTCCTGCAAAATAGACAACATGATCTTTTTGATTTGTAGTATTCATAGTATTTTGTGTTGACGGTTTTAAGTCTTTCCCTTTTTGTGAAAAGCAAACCTTGCTGATCAGAAATAAGCCGGTCGCTATAGCAAGGAGGACGAATAAGTGTTTCATGGTATGGATTGCTACATGAAAGAAACAACATTGTTTCTTTCATGTAGGCTACAAACACCGTACCTTTCTGGATGTTTAACTTAGAAGATATAAACAGTTTTGACTCTAATAGATTCTTTTTACAATTGGAAGACGAAATAAGTCTATGAAAGGTATGTCCTGACAAAAAGACCTTTTAGCTAAACTTCGCCAGCTGTATCTCTGTGTAGCTGTCTCACTGTGGCTATAATAGCCTGTTTGTCGTAGTAATAAAGTTGGTGAAGCTGTTGCTGTGTACCCTGTACTGCGAACGAGTCGGGCAAACCAAGACGTTTTAACGTAGCCGAGTAACCATGTTCCACCATAAATTCAAGCACTGCGGTGCCCACTCCACCTGCGATACATCCATCTTCGATGGTGATGATAGACGAATATGATTGGAATACCTCATGTAATAACGCTTCGTCGAGCGGTTTAAAAAACCGGAGATCATAGTGCCCGACGTGGATGTCCTCCTGGAGCAGCTCGCAGCAGGCGTCCTGTGCATATTGACCAACGGGTCCAAGAGAGAGTAGGGCAATGTCTTTACCTGAACAAAGTCTTCTTCCTTTTCCCATTTCAAGTCTTTTATATTTGTCGGATTGCTTCTCTTGGTTACCTCGACCTTTTGGGTAGCGGATTGCAAACGGTCCGTCGAGAGCGATGTCCTGAGCCGTGAACAACAAATTTTTAAAGTCTGTAAGCGTCATGGGGGAAGCGCCCGTAATGTTGGGTATGCATCGGAGAAAAGCAATGTCGAATGCCCCCTGATGAGTGGGGCCGTCGGGACCGACAACACCGGCCCTGTCAATACAGAACACGACTGGCAATTTCTGCAAAGCGACGTCGTGGATAAGCTGATCATAGGCGCGTTGTAAGAATGTCGAATAGATAAAGCAGAAAGGAAGTAGTCCATCGGCAGCAAGGCCAGCAGAAAAAGTAAGGGCATGCTGTTCGCAGATACCAACATCAAAAACACGGTTGGGCATCTGCTGTTTCATTGCGGTTAGCCTGCTGCCGGAAAGCATCGCTGGGCTAATAGCCATAATACGACTATTCCTTCGGGCCAGCTGTGTCAGCGTTTCGCCCAGCACCTGCTGAAAAGTCTCGTTGTGGAGTTGCGGTAGCTGGTGTTCTAACCGTTCACCTGTCAGTTTGTCGAATTTCCCCGTGGCATGCCATTCTGCCTTATTTAACATGGCCGGTGCAAAACCTTTTCCTTTCTGCGTCACACAATGTACTATTTTGGGCCCCATTATATGCTTCAACTGCTCGAATATTTTGATAAGCTTATGGAGATTATGCCCATCCACTGGTCCAAAATAACGTATACCTAAGGCCTCAAAAATATTGCTTGAAGCAAGTAGTCCCGTTTTTATCAGTTTCTCTATTTTTCTAATCGCAGCAATTGACCATTGTGCCCGATCCTTATTACGCGACAGCAGCTTTGATCTGTGATTTGAACTGATTATAGGCTTGCCCCGAGGTCAGGTCGGTCAGATAATTTTGTAGCGCTCCCGTACCGGCATCAATAGACATATTGTTGTCATTTAATATAATCAATAGGTCGGGCTGCTCGAAACCAATATTATTTAAAGCTTCGAATGCTAGACCGGCAGTCATGGCGCCGTCACCGATAACAGCGATGTGTTGACGGTTATGATCACCCTTATACCTGGCCGCGCAGGCCATACCCAGAATTGCTGATAAGGATGTGGATGAATGACCAGTACCAAAGGCGTCAAAGTTATTTTCTTCCATAACAGGAAATCCGCTGATGCCATGTAGAAGCCTGTTCGAATGGAAGCGAGGCGCTCTACCTGTGATTAATTTATGGACATAAGCCTGATGACCAACGTCCCATATCAATTTATCCTCAGGGGTGTTAAACACATAATGTATTGCTATGGTAAGTTCTACAACACTAAGGCTTGAACTAAAATGACCGCCATGTGTAGCAATATGGTCAATGAGGAGGTTCCTTAATTCCTGACCTAATTCGGGTAATACCTCCTGTGGAAGAGCTCGTAATTCACTGGGGCTGTTGATTTGATAATTACCTGTCATTTCTTTTTTAGACAAATTTAGATTGATTAGATTTGCGATACAGGTACAGTATAGGTAAAAGTGATCAATACAGATGAAGAACTATAAATTTGAAATCTTTACACAGGCAATCGAGAAAAATATAAAATCAGGGGTCTATAAACCCGGACAAAAGCTACCTTCAGTACGTGATTTTAAAGATTATTATGGTTTAAGTATGAGTACTGTTCAAGCTGGATACGAATATCTTATGATTCGTGGCCTAGTGGAAAGCGTTCCGAAATCTGGCTACTATGTCAGTGCGAAAAATGAAATGCTGGCAGAACCAGGAGGGCATGGTCGTCCACCAATAGTAAGGGATGCTGTCTTTGAACAAAGGCTGGGCCTGACAACAGCGTCACCTTTGGGGCGGGGTTTTTCGGAATTTAATGTTGCGGCTCCAGGGGATCTCCTTGTTCCGCAAAAACTTTTACTTCGGACGATGCAACAGGTCATTCGGGAACTAGGGGCAGGATTGCTACGCTATTATCCGTCTAATGGCTCTGTACAATTGAAGGACAACATTGTCAGCCGTGCGGCCTCTCATCAGACCTTGCTGCATACAGATGAACTGCTGATCACAGATGGCGCTTTACAGGCCTTGTATATCGCCTTGGCAGCCGTATGCGAAGCCGGAGATATTGTTGCTGTGGAAAGTCCATGTGTATTTTCTGTATTGGAGGTCATTCGGGT
Source organism: Sphingobacterium sp. UBA3519 (assembly GCF_002377215.1). NCBI lineage: Bacteria > Pseudomonadati > Bacteroidota > Sphingobacteriia > Sphingobacteriales > Sphingobacteriaceae > Sphingobacterium > Sphingobacterium sp. UBA3519. The sequence goes on along the minus strand of NZ_DFPI01000003.1, from coordinate 5,825 downwards.
GCTCAAACTGCGTGTCATTGAAGTTCCTGTTCTGACTAAAGAAGGCTTCGATATTGATTTTTTTAGAAGAGCATGTCAAAGAAGTGCTGTAAAAGCCGTCGTGCTAACACCGAATTTTCATAATCCAACAGGTATTTTGCTTGCAGATGAACAGAAAATTGCTTTATTGGCGATTGCTCATCAATATCATGTTGCTGTTATCGAGAACGATATATATGGCGACCTAAACTTTCACGGGAGTAGACCATCTACTTTAAAACAATTTGATGAAAGCGGATTGGTGATGACTTATTCATCTTATTCAAAAACCCTGGCACCTGGAATTCGACTGGGCTGGTTAAGCACAGGGCTATTTCTGAAAGATGCCGAACAGATCAAGTTTGCGTTGGGCAGTACAGTTTCCCCTTTGAATCAGGAGACTGTAAGCCGTTTAATCGGCAGCAGTAGTTACGATCGGCATATTCGTTCACTGAAGATGCAACTGGCAAAAAATGCCTATCTAGCCACCAACCTAATCGCTTCCAGTTTTCCCGAACAAACCAAAGTGATTGCCCCGGCAGGTGGATATAGTCTTTGGGTTAAAATGCCCGAAAGTACAGATATGTCGGATTTTTATGCGCAATGTGAAAAAATTGGTGCGAGATTCACACCGGGTTATACGTTCTCTTTTGCGAATACTTTTGGACATTATTTTAGGTTGGTCATCGCGGATAAATTTTCTGATAAACGAATTGAAGCGATCCAGCATATAGGTCGGTATTTATGTGGGAACCTGTAGCTGTACTGATGCTAAATGAATAATGTGTATCGAATAATAGCAAGTGATAGCATGTACATTTGTTTGTTTAATAGGAGATGCATATATGAATATAGTTACAAAATTTACGGTGGCAACAGAGCAGGGAATTGAAGCGTTGTCGATGATCACCAAAACACTGGCGCTAGAAAAATTCGCCAACTTAGTGGAGCCAGCTGAACTGGAACATTACATCGCTGACAATTTTAATTCCAGAACACTTGTCAACGAAATAAACAGCATGTCAAACCAATGGCTGGTGGTGTATGCCGACGATCAACCAATGGGTTATGCAAGAATAACCTCGAAAGGGCAGAAACCGGATGCCCTGGCAGGTACACGTGCGATTCGAATCGCGGACTTTGGTGTCTGCCAACATGCAGCTCGGCAGCAAATGGAGACATCTTTAATGGACAAATGTCTTGCCGTCTGCAATCCCTATGACGTGATATGGGTGAATGAACCCATAATAAGTTCGTCGATAGGATTTTTTGAGCAGAATGGATTTATAAAACAGCCAGGGATTAGCAGATTCGAGGGATTGGCCTTGGAATCAGCAATATATCTTAAGGCGACCTCATAGTTCAAAGGAACTTTATCGTGAAGTTTAAACAAAGCATAATAATGTTTAGCAAAAAAAGTGCACAGATTAGTGCGCTTTTTTTTGTTTAATGATAGATATTTTAGTTTTATAATGTGTATTTTTAGTTTTTAAAAAGAAGGTGTTTGTCAAACTTTAACAATATCTTTAAACTAAAAAATATCGTTTATAATCCCTTTTCATAATTGTTTAATGAAGAAAATAGTTATAACGCTTCTATATCTTTGGTTCTGTGTATTCGCATTTGGGCAAGAATTTAAGGACATAAAGCCAGAGAGTATCGTTCAGTACTTTAGTGAAATTAAAACTGCGGCTAAGATTGGTTATTCGTTGTGGAATAGGGATTTATATGATAATATTATTTTGGTAAACCCTGATACGCGGCAGCTATTTAGTAATAACTCTGGTGCCGATAGTTCGTTTGTGCAATACAAAAATAGCTATATCGGTAAATTACCCGATAGTGTAAATATTGCCAATACATCTTTAACGTGGAATGGGCTTACTTGGGCGATGATTATGCTGCCTTTATCTAAAGATTATTATACACGGATCAATTTGTTGGCCCATGAATTGTTTCATTCAGCACAATCGGTTTTGGGATTTGTTCAAAATAACAGCGAAAGTATCCATCTCGACCAAGAGAATGGACGAATATATTTACGTTTAGAATTGGAAGCACTTAAAAAGGCGGTTTGTTCAGACGCGCAAGATGAACAACGAATGCATTTGAAGGGTGCTTTGATTTTTCGGAAGTATCGAAATTCACTTTTTCCAGGTTCTGCCCACATTGAAAACCAATTGGAGCTTAATGAAGGAATCGCAGAGTATACCGGGCTAATGATTAGTGGGAGAAACAAAGAAAAAACAAAAAAACATTTTACTAATGTTGTAGACAGATTTTTCTCGAATCCCACTTATGTAAGGTCTTTTGCCTATAATACCACGCCGATCTATGGTTATATAATGAGTTTAAAGGATCCGCTTTGGAACCAAAAGATTTCAGTAAATACGGATTTAACCGCATTTTTTATGCGCGAATTGAACATTGAGGTTCCGAAAGATCTTGCGGCAACAGTAAAAGTCATAGCAGCGAAGTATAACGGGAACCTGGTATTCAGAGAAGAGCGGCTACGTGCGGAAAAAATAAGAAAGCAAATCGCATTTTATCGTTCCTTGTTTGTAGACCAGCCTCATATGACTATAAAATTCGAGAAAATGAATGTGTCTTTTGATCCGAGAAATATCCTTCCAATCGCAGATTTGGGAACTGTTTATCCAACCATAAGGATTACTGATAACTGGGGGATTCTTGAAGTCAAAAGTGGAGCGCTTATGGGGCCCAATTGGGATAAAATAACAGTTAGTAGGCCTACAAAAATCGAAGGGCAACGCGTAGAGGGTGAGGGCTGGGTGATGCAACTCAAAGATCAGTATGCCGTGCAAAAGGACGAACCGCTGAATAACTACAGGCTTATCAAAAAGCAGTAGATACACTATCTTGATTTTTTGTACTATGCAGCTTTACCAAATCAGCATTAAATACTGGTAAATATAGGAATATCGCCCAAATTTCATAAAAAGCTTACCCTATGCTATTCAATTTTTAGCTATCGATCGGGAGATAGCTTCGAGTTATTTTTTAAATATAATCCAGCGCATTTAATGCCCTAAATTTTCGGGGACTCAGACCGGTATGCTTTTTTATAAACCGTGTTAATGATGCTGAAGAACTAAAACCATAATACGAAGTCAACTCTTTAATCGGAATTTCAGTGGTAGCAAGTTTTTTGGCAATCTCACTTGCGACAATTTCCTTGACGATCGTGCTGGGTGAAGTTTCACTGCTTGAAAGTGTCAATCGATGTAAGGCCATTCTTGAAACGTTGAGCTTTTTCAAGTAGAATTGGAGATCCCAGTGATTCTGAGGATACTGGTGAATGAGTTTTTTAAATTCTACTATAATGGGGTGTTCCGCTAGCGGTGCTGAATTTTGATCCAATTGATTTAATGTTTCTTTTTGTTCCTTTATGTTATTTTTCATGTTTTAAGATAATCGCTTGTTATTGATTCACTATAGTGTTCTGAGGCTATAGTTTAGATTAAATGTTTCATCAAACTTTTTTGAATACAAGCAAAATTAGGGTATTAATTTCATAGTGTACTTTTCGAAATTAACGATTCGCTTTTTAAAATTATAATTTTTTATAATTGATTCTGGTAAACTGAAGCGAAGCAGATTATCCTTTGAAAAATAGAAGGATAAATTAAAACTTGGCTCCGAGAAGAGAGAAATCGTTTTTTTGTTCTATTTTCTGATTTCATTTTTCTCTTGTTTTATTTTGTATTATTCTTTGTAATATAGGTTTTTACGTATGTTATCTTTATTAAAAATAAAACTATGAAATACGTTGATTATAACCTTTGGTTATACTGCTTTTTTTTAGGTTTTTTAGGATTCACGTCTAATTAATCCACTTCAAGTCATCTTCATCTATAATTTAATCATGGTTATTGAGATGATCATGCGCAGCTCCGCTAGTGCTGGATGATGGAGTGTTCGAGCGAATAGCGTTAGATCTGAGCGATTAGTTTGAATAACATCTAGCTTCTATCGCGGTACAGAATAAGGTTATTACTCGATTCTTGTCATTTTTTATAAAATATACTTTCTTTTGGGTTATTTGATGTTTGTCTAAGCGAAAAGGTTTTCGTTGATTGTGCAAACGTTTGATCTGAAGCAGTTGATTATTTTTCTGTACAATATATTATATCTTGCTTTAAGATTATGAACTAATACTTTACCGAAGGTGAAGAGAATTCTTTGTATGGATCATCTTGTTTCAAGTTTTGTGGAATCCTAAATCGATAAAAAAAATAAAAAACTTCGAAACAGCCGCTGAGGCTTTGTAGGATGATCGGAAGAAGTGCGGACAATTAATACAATTTATAAACTTTATTTAAAAATTATGAGAAAGACCGTGTTTTCCTTAATCACGATTTTAGTGATCGCTATGAGCATTTCCTGCCGGAAAGATGGCAGCTTAATGTACACCTTACCAAACGATACCGGCGCAGAATCCTTAGCAATAGCGGATTCGGTCCAACTATTCAACGTAAGTCCTTCGGCCGCAACGGAGGCTGATAGACTTCAATTTCGAGCGAATCACAATGAAATGCAAATGACCGGATTTTATGTGGCGCCAAACAGTACCATAACCATAAACGTAAAAGTCAACTCGGGTACTACAGCAGCACGCTTAGCGATCGGGACGCCTTTTAGAGATAATATTCGACCAGTCCGGCAGTATTTCAATCTCCAGGCAGGTACGCAAACTTTCACAGTGGATCAATACGGGGGATTGGTTTATGTGATTTATACAGCTGATAATTATACAACAACTGGAGAAATCGAGCTTTCTTTTGGCAATGGATTTATTCCGGTCCCTTACTTTCAAAAGGGGATAACCTCCCATGAGCAATGGGTAGCTACATTGGATTCGTTGAAAAGTACCGTTCCGGATGTCATCTTCTCGTCGGATCACACCATTATGGTAGCCAAAATTGCCGATGCCCTGTTGTACAGGGACGAAGATCAACAGCTGATTGTTAATAGACTGGATTCAATTATTGACTTTTCCAATCGGATCAGTGGCTTGAATGGTACCAGTGGAGTTCATGCGATACCTTACAATAAGCATCTGATTACCGTGAGGGATTCGAGTGCTGGAGGCTATATGGCAGCCGGTATTTCTATTTATTTTACCGATGCCTTATCTTATCGTATGTTGCAGCCAAAATATCTGTCCAATACAAATGGATGGGGAATATGGCATGAGGTCGGCCACACCTATCAACAAAAAGCTTGGACCTGGGGCAATCTGACAGAAACAACCGTGAATGTCTATTCCCTAGCCAGCGAAAGGGGATTTGGATTGCCGGTAAGTCGAGTGACAGCCAATAATTCCTGGCCTAAATTGACGACTTACTTTCAAAAAAATATCGCTGATCGTAACTTTAATTTGGGGGATAATGATTTGAAAATGATTATGTTTCATCAACTCTGGTTGGGATTTGGCGACGATTTTTACATCAAACTTAGCAAAACTACGCGCGAGAACAGGCCCGCAGTTTCGACAGATGCAGAGAAAATGCGCTATTTTATGCTGTCTGCATGTCAGATTGCTCAAAAAGATCTCTCGGATTTTTTTAGAAAATGGGGGTTTAAAGTTGATGAATCTGTCTATACAGCAATAGCTGATTTGAATTTGCCAGCGCCAATGCAGGATCTAACTACTTTAAGAGATTAAACATTCTTAAATACCCTGTTGGACAGGATAGACGGATAGAAACAAGTACGTTATCGCGGAAAAAAAATTAATCGTTGTTTTACAATAAAAACATGGAAACACTTGCGTCCTAAACGTT
>NZ_DFPI01000004.1:0-78070 GCF_002377215.1 Sphingobacterium sp. UBA3519 | reverse complement strand
ATTTATTTAGGACAGATGTGACAAAATAACACAAACAATTAATTACCAGTAAATTGATTTATCAAAAAAGCACCTTATGTAATTTTTGCATAAGGAATTGTTCGAGTTTTATCCGGCAACTTACCTCCCATTGCGATATTTTTTTGTAATATTAACCCAAAAACAGCAGTTATATGGATTTCAGAACACAGCTAATTAACGCATCAGCAGAGAGCTATGAAAAATTTCTACCTCACATTTCTGTGGATACCGTCGTCTTTGGCTTCGACCAAGGTTCCTTGAGAATCCTTTTGCTAAAAATGAATTATAATAAAGAATGGTTTCTGCCAGGTGGCTATGTAGGGAAAGAGGAAGATACGGACGAGGCGGTCAAACGCGTACTTTATGAACGCTCAGGTGTGAAGGATATATTCTTGGAAGAATTTGCGGTATTTGGATGCCCACAGCGCAGCCAGCAATCCTTTGCAGATTACCCAGACACATTGTGGAACAAACAGCGATTTATTTCAATTGGTTATTACGCGCTGGTAAACTACAAACACGTAATTCCTCAACCTGATTCCTTAAGTGAGACTTGTCAGTGGATCGACTTTAGGGACATCACTGAGCTCAATATCACCATGGATCATCGCAAAATCATCAACAAGGCTCTCCGGACTCTTCGCGAGCGGCTTTCTTATAAACCAATAGGATACAATTTGCTACAAGACAAGTTTACGCTGACGGACCTGCAAGGACTCTATGAAACAGTGCTTGGTAAGAAACTTAATCGTGGCAATTTTTATCGTAAAATGAAAAATATGGGTATCCTCCAAAAACTTGACGAACAGCGGAAAGGCGGAGCCCATAAAGCTCCTGATCTCTATAAATTCAACGTGGAGACCTATAACACTATTTTACAGGAAGGTCTAAATACCTGGTAGTCAGATCACCGATACATTTTTACCAAATACATAATAGATCAAAAGCTAATTGATGCTGGCATAGACCAGCATACTTCCATCGACTAAACTAACCTGCGAGAATCTGAGATTTGCAGCCTTTAAGTCTAACCTTAAATTGATCTATACAATATATTTATTGACAATATTTTCCAAATCTTCCAAATCAAAAGGTTTAGATAGAAAATCATCCGCTCCGGCACGATCTGCCAGGGATTGAATATCGTTATTTGCCGACACGTAAATTACGGGAATATGGCTAAAACGCTGATCTGATTTAAGCAATCTGGTTGCTTCAACCCCACCGATGTTTGGAATCCAGTTATCCATTAAAACAAGATCGGGCTCTGCAGATTCCACCTTTTGGATAATATCATGTGAAGTTTCGGAAACTTCAACGTGAAACCCCAAATCTGTCAAAACAACCGTTATAACCTCCAAAATAATGGTATCGTCCTCAAATATCAACACCGTTTTTGTTTTACTCATATAAAATAGTTTATATATACCGTCATTGTTTTACATGAGGCACAAAACTTTCATGCCTTCCTGCAATCCCCTATAAGGTATAAAGTTTTTTCCAAATCTTTTGATCCCCTACAGCTGTAAAGTTATGCTGAATACCTGAAAATCGTATGGTTTCTTTACTACCTAATGCCAAATATCCTAAATTTTCTAGACTCGCGTCAAATAATTTAAAAACACGCTCCTGCAAATCTTTATTAAAATAGATCAAAACATTCCGACAAAGGATTAATTGAAAGCTATTAAATGATGTGTCTGACACCAGATTATGGGTAGATAAAATCATTTTTTGCTTAAGATCGGCATCGAATTTTGCCCATTCATAATTTGCTGTGTAATATTTCGAAAAGTCCTGTTTTCCTCCAGATTCTATATAATTTTCGGAAAAAGATTTTATCTGGCTCAATGGATATACACCATTTCGGGCAATATCGAGTACCCGAGGATTAATATCCGTTGCATAGATCAATGACTTGTGATACAGATTAGCCTCTTTTAGCAAAATGGACATCGAATAAGCTTCCTCTCCCGTGGAGCATCCTGCAACCCATACACGGATCAATGGATATGTCCCCAATTGAGGGAGAATTTCCTCCCGCAGTTGACGAAAGAATAAGGGATCTCGAAACATCTCGGTCAAGTTAACAGTAATCTCTTCAACAAAATGCTGCAAAAATGCCGGGTTGTCTTTTAATACAAAACGAAGTTCAGCAAAACTTGCCAAACGGTCATTCGTCATAAGCCGATTAATCCTCCGCTTCATCGATGCACGGCTATACTGCAAAAAATCATACCCGTAGTCGCGATAGATATCTTCAAGCAAAATATCTATTTCATGGTCTTTTATGATACTATAGCCCAACATTTAGATTAACCGTTCAATTTCACCCATCAATTTATCGACATCAATCGGCTTCGAGACATACGACTGGGCTCCAGCTTCCAAGCATTTCTCCCGGTCTCCACTCATCGCTTGCGCTGTCACGGCAATAACTGGAATTTTGCCCAGCAAACTCGAATTGCGGATCAGCTGAATCGCCTCATAGCCATCGATTTCAGGCATCATCATATCCATCAATATCAGCGCTACACCTTTATTCGTCTCCAAGATCTCGATAGCCTCGCTCGCACTCGTGCTGCTCAATACTTGATATCCCTTCGCTTTCAACGTCAAACGCAATGCAAAAATATTGCGTTGATCGTCGTCCACAATTAATATTACCTTATTCTGATCCATATATCAGTTGTCCTCAATTTTCATATAACCACACACGCAATAAAGACAAGAGCTGATCGATATCTACCGGCTTCGAGATATAATCCGAAGCTCCTGCCTGAATACATTTTTCTCGGTCGCCGATCATCGACTTCGCCGTAACAGCGATGATTGGTAATCTTGCATAATCAACATGTTGCCTGATATTCTTAATAGTCTCATAGCCATCCATCTCTGGCATCATCATATCCATCAATACAATATCAATAGGTTCTCCTGATGTCAATACTTCCAACGCTTCTTTACCGTCCATTGCAGGAATTACTTTTACTTGAAATTTCTCCAATGCTTTGGTTATTGAAAAGATGTTCCTGACGTCATCGTCAGCAACAAGGACCTTCTTGCCCTTCAATACATCGGTCAAAGCTCCAAGCCCATTGTTATTCCTTCTGGCGTCGTCTGAATTATTAACCTCAATCAAATGAAGAAACAAGCCGACCTCATCTAGAATCCGTTGATAAGAATGGGCCGTCTTTACAACAACGGAGTCTGCGTATTTCTTAATTTTCAACTCTTCAGCCTTAGACAGGTTCTTGCCTGTAAAGATAATGATCGGCAGGTTCTCTAATCCCTCATGTTGTTTGATTGCTTCTAACGTATGGTAGCCCATTTCATCAGGAACCCCCATGTCCAGAATCACACAGTCCACATCTGCCGTGCGTAAAGCAGTAATACTTTCCTCTACATTATCTTTTACTTCAAGTGATATATTAAAACTACTTAAGAAATAAGACAGTGCACTGGCATGCTTTGGATTTTCTTCAACAATAAGTACCTTCTTCGGTGAACGGCTTAAGGCCGATTCAATTTTTTGGAATACCGAAGTCATTTGCTCCAACGCAACAGGCTTATTAATAAAGTCGATTGCTCCTTTTAATAAACTTTCTTTCTTCACCTCAAGCGAAGACATGATATGAACCGGAATGTGCCGCGTAGCCTTATTGCCCTTCAATTGATCCATGACAGCCCATCCGTCCATGATTGGCAATTGAATATCGAGCAGAATAGCAACTGGATGATACTTCTGTGCTGCAGGGAGTGCATGATCACCACGAACAACAACTACACCTTTATAGTTTTGTGTATGTGTATATTTCAAGAGTGCCTTGGCAAAATTAACATCATCCTCCACAATCAAAATCACCTTGTCTCCCTCTGCAACCGTATCTCGATCATCTGGAATCTCCTCGGGGATCCTAATTGTGACTGGATTATAGGTATCTTCTTTAACAATCTCAATCACCTCTTCTACTTCCGAAGATATCTCCTCAACCAATTGCTGCTCCTTCGTCAATATCTCTTTGACTTCAACTTTGGACTTCGGAATAATGAACAAAAAGGTACTACCTTTACCCACTTCGCTTTCCAACCTGATCTCTCCACCAAGCAAACGTGCAATCTCCCGGCTAATAGAAAGTCCTAGGCCAGTACCGCCAAACTTCCGCCTCGTTGAGCCATCAGCTTGTTGGAAGGCTTCAAAAATAATTTTCTGCTTTTCAAGTGGTATACCAATACCCGAATCGACTACAGCAAATACCAATCGATCGCGATCACTTGGATCTTCATAGATTTCCAGACGTACTTCGCCTTCTTTGGTAAATTTTATCGCATTTGAAATCAAATTACGGAGTACCTGATCGATGCGAAGCCGATCTCCCTGAAATCTCTGGTTTACCTTATCACTGATATTCGTTTTTAGAATCAAGCCTTTTTCCTGTACAATCGGCAAAAACAAACTATTCAAATCCGACAAAATATCATTTAGATCCAACGAGGCATAATCCAAGGTCATCTTACCCGATTCAATTTTGGAAAGATCCAGAATCTCATCGATCAACGTCAATAAACTCGTTCCCGAACTTAGAATGACTTTAGCAGATTCAATCTGATCTGAATTTAAGTTTTCCTCTACATTCTCCGATAGCAAACGCGATAGCAGTAATATCGAGTTGAGCGGTGTACGGAGTTCATGGGACATATTAGCCAAAAACTCGGATTTATATTTAGTACTCAACGCCAACTCTTCGGCTTTCTGTTGAATTTCCTGATTCCGTTCGGCAATCATTAAGTTCTTATCTTCAAGCAATCGCGAGCGTTCCTCTAATTCTTGATTGGATTGCATCAGTTCCTCATGTTGTACTTTAAGCTCTTCCTCTGAAGACTGCAAACGCAATGTTTGCGCCTCCAATTCAGTATTTAAACTTTCAAGCTCGGCATGTTGTGTTAATAGCTCTTCAGACTGTACCTGTGTTTCCTCCAGCAATGTCTGGATTTTTGCCCTTCCTTTTGCTGAAACTAGTGCAATCCCAATCTGTCGGGCACATTCATTCAAAAATGTCTGTTCTACCGTAGTAAAACTATCCATCTGACCAACTTCCAATACGCCCAGGACTTGATCATCAACCAGCATCGGTAAGAAAATAATATGCTGCACATGGATCTTTCCATTGGCAAAACTAACCACGTAATCCGTTGCATTCAGATTATGAAGTGTCTTAGATTCCCGGTCAACAAATACCTGCCCAATATAGCCTTCTCCCGGCAAAAAATATCGCTGTGTCTGCGTATCCAAACCATATGCTCCTGAAAGTTCCAACTTGTCATCGTTAAAAATATAGATCGCGCCACTGATAGCACCGGTATAATCCACAAGACTTTTGATGGAATCTGCAGCAATTGTTTGCTCACTCTTATTTCCCATCAATCCAGTGTAAAGTTTGGCATATCCAGCATGAAGCCAATCATTATCTGTTAGCTGTTCAAATGATTTTTTCAACGCCTTCGACATCCTATTGACGGCTTTCGCAATTTCACCGAGATCATCGTCTCCGACCTCCTCTGCCTTGACATCATAATCCCCCAATGCGATTCGATTGGTAATCTTCTGAACCAAATTTAAGCGCCTAGAAATACCTTCATCCTTCTCACGTAATGATTTCTCGAGTGCTGCACGCTTCAAGAAGTCGGCACGTAACCTAAAATAAAAATAGCTGGTAATAATAAGAGAAAGTAAGGCACTGATAACAATAAACAAGGTTGTGATAAACGAAGAATTATCCAAATTAGCCGATTTCCTATCGATATTATCGTCCTCATACTGATTAATATCCTTGATAATTGCACGGCACTTATCCATAGCCATTTTACTCTCATCCAATTGTGCTAAGCCGAATACGCCGCCCCTTCTCTTCGTTGCAACTGATTCCTTTAAAATGTCGAGCCGCCATTTTGCTGCAATTACTAGACTGTCTACTCGAACCTTCTGCACCGGATCCTGCTTGGTGAGGGCTTCTATCTCCTGCAATTCTTTGGGCAAACTTTCCAAGGCATTATTAAAAGGCTCTAAATAGCTTTCTTTACCAGTCAGAAGAAAGCCCCGGTTTCCAGTTTCAGCACCTTGTAACGAAGCTAGTAAACTAGTTGAAGTGCTGATTATTTTTCTTGTTACCGCAAGCTCCTGGCGATGCCTATTTTGCTCCTGTATACCAATGTAGGATGCTGTAGAACTAATAAGCAGCACGACCAATGAAAAACCGATCCCCCACGTTAGATTATTGATTGTCTTACTATTTGGCATTCTTAAATTAATTTAAGGGTAAGGTAAAATAGAAGGTTGCACCACGCTCACCCGAACTCTCTACACCAATCGTTCCCTGATGGCTTCGTATAATTTCGGCGCAGATGTAAAGGCCTATCCCGAGTCCCTGAAAGTCAAATGATGTTTCTTCCACACGATAAAATTTCTCAAAAACATCGGCTTGCTTTTCCACGGGTATCCCAATGCCGAAGTCGATTACACTGATCTTCACAGCATCGTCGACAACCGTACAATCTACAATGACTTTTTCCGTGCCCGCCGCATATTTGTATGCATTCGTCAAGAAATTAACCAATACCTGCTCAAGACGGATCTCATCACCGTATATTTGTACCGCTGTGATATCACCGGTTCGAATAAGCTTCATGCTGCTTTGGTCATGCGTCTGAATAATGGAATCAACCGCACTTTTTACCATATGCTCAAGTGAGAATACTTTTTTATTGATAAGCAACTTCCCATTGTCAATTTTTGATAGATCCAAAAGATCCGATATAAGGCTGTTGAGTTTATCTATTTGTCCTTGCACCCGATGAACATACCTTGCTTCAGCACTTTCCTCTTCCAGTTTCAACTTGCGGTCAAGCAATTGCATATAGGCCTTTATACTTGTCAACGGTGTTTTCAACTCATGACTGGCAATACTCAGAAACTCATCTTTCTCTTTTTCCGCCCGCTTTTGTGCGTCAATATCGGTGAAAGTTCCTATCCAGTTGCTTTCACTATTTTGCAAGATTGGCCACACCCGCAACAATTGGTATGAATACTCTCCACAATGGGTCTTTTTCAAACGGACTTCCATCTCCAATGGTTCACCTGACTGAAGGCTACCGTGAAGCGCGGCAGCGATAGGCCGGTCACCCGGGTAAGTCTGCGGAAAAATAGTGGCATCATCAGAAAATTCAAACCAGCGGCCATTGACAAAATCAATATTGCCGCTCTTGTCACAAGTAAATGCAATTTGAGGAAGCGACTCCAAAAGCGTATGTAAATAGTCCAACTTAGACCGAAGCTCCTTTTGTGCCTGCTTTCGTCGTTCTACTTCAAGCTCCAAGGTCTGCTGAACATCTTTCAATGCCTGCGTCTGCTCATAAAGGCGATAAAACGTCTTGACTTTCAGCATTAGAATATCCGGATCAACAGGTTTGGTGACATAATCCAAACCACCGGAATCATAGCCTTTCGTAATAAATTTTTTATCTGTATTGACCGCAGACAAAAATATGATCGGTGTTTCCTTTGTCTTACTAAAACCGGCGATATTCTCGGCGACTTCAAAGCCGTCCATATCCGGCATTTGAACATCCAATATGATTAATGCATAATTATTTTTTAGGATCTTTTTTAAAGCTTCTTCCCCAGAATGAGCGGTATCAACTTTAAAATTCTTGGATTCCAGCAATTTTTGTAAAGAGTAAATATTATCCGGATTATCATCGACAATTAATATCATAGTGTATTAAAACTTAGCATCAAGGTTAACAAATCTAAAAAAATTAACTGAATACCCCCAACATTAATACGCAAAGACAACAGTAAATTGAAAAGACAGCAAATAAGTAAAACTTTAGCCCACGAAACCCTGTTTTAATGAATAATGATAAGTTTTACATCAAAAGGTATTTACTGTGTTCCGGGCAAGTTTTATCTTGATCCATGGCAACCAGTTGATTTGGCAGTCATCTCCCATGGTCACGCAGATCATGCCCATTGGGGAATGAAGAAATACTTATGCCACCATTTTACGGTCAATATCCTACGAAGTCGCATAGGTCCAGACATTCAGGTTCAAGGTCTTAGCTACAACGAAGCGGTGTACATCAATGGAGTCAGGGTCTCCTTACATCCAGCTGGCCATATCATTGGCTCTGCACAGATACGCCTGGAACATAAAGGTAAAGTTGTCGTCTTTACGGGCGATTACAAGATTCAGGACGATGGTTTATCTACGCCGTTCGAACCCATAAAGTGCCATCAACTTATTACAGAAAGTACATTCGGCCTCCCTATTTACCGTTGGGATTCCGTAGAAGCGCAAAATGAAAGCCTACAGACATGGATTAAAACCAATCAGAGCAACAACAAAACCTCTGTGTTTATCGGTTATTCCCTTGGAAAATCGCAGCGCATTCTCAACGCTGTTCATGAGATGGGTCCCGTGTACGTTCATTACAGCATTGCCAAGCTGAACGAAGCCTATAGTCAGGCAGGTATAAAATTGCCAAATTACCGCATCGCCGATTTAAAATCGGAGCTCAAACAGCTTGACAATCAAATTGTGCTGCTACCGCCTGCTCTGCTGGACAGCCAGCTTCTACAGAAAATACCGCATGTTGCCCATGCGATCTGCTCCGGATGGATGCAAATCCGTGGGGCAAGGCGATGGCGCAGCGCTGATGCCGGCTTTGCGATCAGCGATCATGCCGACTGGCAGGGCTTATTGCAGGCGGTACGTGGTAGCGCTGCCGAAAAAGTATATGTCACACACGGACAGACAGCAACATTTGCCAAATATCTGAATGAAATCGGTATTGAGGCCGAAGAAGTTAAAACGCAATACGGAGATGAAGAGGACCCTCAAAGCCAAACTACAGAATAGCATATGAAAGAATTTGCTACATTGATCCATGCGCTTGACAGCAGCAATAAGACCAATTCGAAAAAAGAAGCTATTTTAACTTTTTTCAACCAGGCTCCCGAAAAAGACAAACTTTGGTTTCTTGCCCTGATGACCGGCAAAAGACCAAAACGCAGCATCGCGATCAAGAATCTCAAAACATGGGCCTTAGAAATCACCGGAGTCCCCGAATGGTTATTTATAGAATCGTATGCTGCCGTAGGTGATCTGGCCGAGACCTTATCGTTGCTGCTCCCACCACCATCACAGCAGATCGAAAAAAGCCTGAGTGAATGGATGGACGAGATCATTGCCATCCGGGATGACAGTATAGCCCAAAAAAAGGCTTTTGTTCTCCGTTCCTGGAATGCACTAAATACCGTAGAGCGTTTCATTTTCAATAAACTGCTCGGCGGCAGCTTCAGGTTAGGTGTTTCCGATAAGGGATTAATCAATACAATCGCGCAGTATACCAACAGTGAAGCAAGCGCTGTAGCGCATAGTATCATGGGCGAATGGAATCCGCATGCGGTAGAATTCGACAAACTCGTCAATGGCGCTTACAGCGATACCAACCGCTCCAAACCTTATCCATTCTGCCTTGCTTATCCTTTAGAAAAGGCCCCCGAAGACCTAGGCTCTCTCAACGAATGGCAGGCAGAATACAAATGGGACGGTATACGTGGCCAGCTCATCAAGCGCGAAGATGAAATACATATCTGGTCTCGCGGAGAGGAACTCGTGACAGCGCAGTTCCCTGAAATTACCGAGGCCCTCCATCAGTGGAAAGGAAATTTTGTGCTTGATGGCGAAATCCTAGCTGTCAGAGACGGCGGTGTCCTCAACTTTTCCGAACTGCAAAAACGAATCAACCGAAAGACCATTCCAAAGTCACTGCGTGAAGAAGTACCTATTTCAGTCTACCTTTATGATATTGTCGAACTGGATGGCATCGATCTGAGCGATAAGCCTCTTAATTACAGACGTACACTGCTAGAACAGTGTTATGCTGCAAATCCTCCAGGTGCTTTAGAGCTGTCACCTTTGATACATGCAGCAGATTGGTCCGCGCTACAAGACATTCAGGCAAACTCGCGCGAGGTCAACAGCGAAGGACTTATGCTCAAGAAAAAGGACTCCGCTTATCATGCCGGCCGCAAAAAAGGCGACTGGTGGAAATGGAAGGTAAACCCCATGAGTATAGACGCTGTCCTCATTTATGCACAGAAAGGAAGTGGCCGCCGAAGTGCCCATTATACCGATTATACTTTTGCCGTAAAGGATGACGATCAGCTTGTAACGATCGCAAAAGCCTATTCAGGTCTTACAGACAAGGAAATTCTAGAAGTTAGCCGCTTTGTAAAACAAAATTCTTTAGAGAAATTCGGCCCCGTAAGAACCGTTAAACCTGAACTAGTTTTTGAAATTGCCTTTGAAGGCATTGGATACAGCAAACGTCATAAATCGGGTGTCGCGCTACGTTTTCCGAGGATATTACGCTGGCGAAAAGACAAGACCGCCGCAGAGATCGATAGTCTTGAAGATATTAAAAAGTTGATACAATAAGGCATAGCTTCATACACATTGAACGAAAAAATAGCATATAGTGACGGTTTTCGAATAATCAGTGATTATTTTAAATCGCAGGGAAACGCCCCTTTTAGCTTCCAGACCAAGGCCTGGGAAAAATATGCGCAAGGATATAGCGGGCTGGTCATCGCGCCTACAGGGTTTGGGAAGACTTTCTCCCTTTTTATGGCCGTACTGATGGACTTCCTCAATCATCCGGAACACTATCAAAAGGGGCTAAAGCTCCTTTGGATTACACCCCTACGCTCTTTGGCCAAAGATCTGGCGCGGGCCATGCAAACAGCAATAGACGAAATTGGACTCGACTGGATCGTACAGGTGCGTAATGGTGACACCGATCCCAAGATCAAAGCGCAGCAAACCCGCTCCATGCCTGACGTTTTACTCGTTACTCCAGAAAGCCTGCATTTACTGCTTGCTCAAAAACAACGCGATAAATATTTTAAAAATCTCCGATGTGTGACGGTTGACGAGTGGCACGAGCTCATGGGCAACAAACGCGGCGTAATGGTCGAACTGGCACTTTCCTTTCTGAAAGCATATATAAAAAACCTACGCGTTTGGGGTATCACAGCCACCATCGGAAACCTTGAAGAAGCGATGGAAGTTTTGCTTCCACAAGCTGCAAAACGTATCCAGATTGTTGCCAAGGAGAAAAAGAAAATTGCCATCAAACCGATATTCCCCAGCACAGTGGAACTGCTTCCCTGGGCAGGGCATCTCGGCGGCAACCTCGTAGATCAGGTCGTCCCGATTATACTTGCCAGTAAAAGTACGATCCTCTTTACCAACACACGGAGCCAAAGTGAGATGTGGTACCAATTGCTGCTGCAGGCTCACCCCGATTTTGCTGGACAAATCGCCTTGCATCACAGCTCCATTGACGCCCATATCCGCGAATGGATCGAAGACAATCTCAGCAGCGGCAAACTTAAAGCGGTCGTGTCAACCTCCTCCTTGGACTTAGGGGTAGATTTCAAACCTGTAGATACAGTCATACAGGTTGGCTCCAGTAAAGGTGTAGCTCGATTTATGCAACGCGCTGGAAGAAGTGGACATAGTCCATTTGAAACGTCCACGATCTATTTCGTCCCCACACATTCCCTGGAGCTCATCGAGGTCGCCGCCTTGAAGGAGGCCGTAAAAACGCAGACGATCGAAAACCGGGATCCCATGGTTCAGACCTTCGATGTGCTTGTTCAATTCATGGTAACCATCGCCTTGGGCGGTGGATTTCGTTCGGAAGAACTGCATGCAATCGTCGCCAATACCCATGCCTTTCACTACATGGAAACGGAAGAATGGCAATGGTGTATGTATTTTATTACCGCGGGTGGAAAAATTGGAAAACGCTACGAAGAATTTCACAAGGTTATCCAAGATGAAGATGGCAAATGGATCATCAAAAACCGTCGTCTTGCACTACTTCACAGACTCAATATAGGTGCCATTGTCGGTGATGCCATGATGCGCGTGAAGTTTCTCTCCGGTGGTTACATCGGCATGATCGAAGAATATTTTATTAGCAAACTAAAAAAAGGTGAACGCTTTATCCTTGCGGGGCGGATACTCGAAGTAGCGATGGTCAAGGAAATGACCGTATTCGTAAGAAATTCGTCGGGTAAAGCCATTACTCCAAGCTGGCTCGGTGGAAGACTTCCCTTATCGTCCAACTTGAGTCATTTCCTGAGAAAAAAATTGGCTGCAGCAGCCAGCGCTCCTTCCAGTGAAAAAGAGCTTCATTTCCTGGCGCCACTGATCAAAAAACAGGCTGAACTTTCAGCCGTGCCAAGTGAAGCGGAATTCCTCGTCGAACATATCAAAACCAGAGAAGGTCATCATCTATTTTTCTACCCCTTGGAAGGCCGATTGATCCATGAAGTCATGGCAGCGCTTGTCGCCTACCGCATTAGCAAGTTGTACCCCATCAGCTTTTCCATGGCCATGAACGACTATGGCTTCGAACTCTATTCCGATAAGCAAATTCAGCTCAGTCAAATGCAGCTCGAACAGGTATTGAGCCGCAGCAATTTGATGGAAGATGTGATCAGTAGTATTAACTCGGCAGAAATGGCCAGCCGCAAATTTAGGGATATCGCTGTCATCTCGGGACTGGTTGTGCAGAACTATCCGGGCACCCAGCAAAACAACAAATCATTACAGGCCTCATCAGGGATTATTTTCCGCGTACTGATGGAACACGATCCCACTAACCTTTTGCTCAAACAGGCTTTTACCGAAGTGTTCAACCAGCAACTGGAAGAACATCGGTTAATAAACGCATTCGAAAGGATCAATCAGAGCAAAATACGTTATACCTTTGTCGAAGAGTATACGCCATTGAGCTTTCCGATAAAAGTGGATAGCCTCCGGCAATCCCTGTCGAGCGAAGCCTTGATTGAACGGATTCAACGCATGGAAAAGACCAATGCTCAAAAAAAGAAGCGCAGAAAATGAAAATCGGAGAACAAACAATTACCTTCAATAAACAGGAATTAGCCCTTAACACACAACGCTCTATATACTGGAAAGACCAAAAAACGTTAATCTTATCTGACCTACATCTGGGCAAAGCGGCACATTTCAGGAAGCATGGCATTGCTATCCCGATGGATACTGCCATAACGGACCTTACTCGATTAGAATCCCTAATAGCGTACTATCAAGCTAAGCAAGTCATCGTTGTCGGCGATCTCATTCATGCCGGCATCAATCAGGAAGTACTTTTACTGGAATCATTCAGACAACGCCACCCTGAGCTCCACCTTCATCTTGTCAAAGGCAATCACGACCGCCTATCGCAACAAATGGGCATTCGCTTCGGTATAGTGCATCACAAAGAAGCTTTCGAAATGCAACAGATCCAATTTAAACATCACCCCGCTGATGCAGCAGATTCCTCTTCATTTCGGATTAGTGGACATATCCATCCGGGTATCAGCCTGGTTATTCCACCGAAACGGAAGGTTCGCTTACCCTGTTTTCTGGTATCTACTCATCAGATTATCCTTCCCGCTTTTAGTACTTTTACGGGATTGGACAGCAAAGACCTGTCTTCCCAATATCAAAGTTATGCTATTTCGGACGATCATATCTTCCCGATCAGAAGAAACTAATCCAAGCAGCAGTTTATATTACATCTTGAGCTCCCCGGGAGAGATTCCGTAATATTTTTTAAAAGCACTGCTAAAATTATTCTGGTGACCATAGCCCGTCAACAAGGCCACCTCATAGACAGTCATTTTATCTTCGAGCAGATAACTTTTGGCTTTTTCCATCCGCACTCGTGTAAGGTAGTCGTGAATGGTCACTGAAAAATATTCCTTAAAGTCCTTACGCAATTTGCTTTCACTGGTCAACACCTCCGCGGCCAGTTCTTTTTGCGTCGGCGGATTGGCAATACGCTGTTCAAGAATCTGGCGTGCCATCTCCAACCTTTGCACATCCTCCTCATGAAAGAGCGAATCATTGCTTTCCGTTTTCTCATTGTATTGCTCAAACTGATACATCAGCAGCTCAACAACACGCGACTCGGTATGTAGTCGACGGATCTCCCCTTTCTTTTTAGATTCAATCAGCTCGGTTATGGTATGCTGCATCTCATAGGTCGCCATCAGATCTTCTTCGGAGAAGGAAACGTATTCGCCTTTTTCGATCTCATGCACAAATTGCTGATGCAATAACGAATCGCGTTTGATCAGATTGAGATAATACTCTTTGGAAATAACGGCTATAAAATAAGTATACTCAATACCGGGTTCCACTTCATGGATGGATTTGACCGAGGGAATGTAGCGTATATTATGCCGGCTCATGCCGTAAGGCAATTTGCTATCCGTCGGCTTAAAGAAAATAAACTGGCTGGTTATGGTCTCGCCCTCGATCTCCGTAAGAACCTGCACTGGCCGATCAAACTGCATTTTCGAATGCAAGATAAACAATCCTGAAGTCGATAGCTGGAAATTCTCCATATGGACCGGATCTTTGGATATGGATATCCTATTTTCGACCAAAGGTTTGTCGGGAACATAGCCATCCGGAATTTCTTCTTCAAAAAGCCAATCTGCCAACTCTACTATTTTACTTTTCACCAACATGATTACAAATCCTAAATAAGCCTGAAGCAGTTAAAATTAACGAAATAAGATGGTATTCTAAAATTATTTATAATCTTTCTAAATAACAGGATTAATCCAAGTCAATATCCATTTCCTCCAACTGAACATAAGGTTTCAATGTTCTTGGATTCATAATGACACTGGACTCGACCGAAAAGATCGTATAGATCTCCTTTTGGGCCAACACTTCCACTGGGGTACCATGAAAGAGCTTGCGGCCATTTTTGAGCATCAGAATTCGATCGGCATACATGGCAGCAAAATTGACGTCATGCACGATCAGCACCACCATAAATCCTTTTCGGGCAAGTGCCCGTGCAATGGCCAGTACTTTCTGCTGATAATGCAGATCCAATGCAGAAATAGGTTCGTCCAATAACAACAGTGCATCTGGGTTATCCCATATCTGCGCCAGGATACGTGCAAGATGAACTCGCTGCTGCTCACCGCCGGAAAGGCTCAAAAAATCCCGTTCAGCAAAGGCAGATACTCCACAAAGTTCCATGGTTTCGGCCACGATTTTATAGTCCTGTTGTTTGGGCGTATTCCTATAATGCGGATACCGACCCATCAGCACGATCTCTTCTACCTTAAAGCTCAATGTCATCTGCTGCTGTTGACTCAGTAAAGCCCTACATTTCGCCAAAGCCGCAGGTTCGTATGTCGATAGCGCCTTGCCATTGAGATGAACAGCACCCGAATCCGGCTTCTTTTCACCACAAAGCACCCCCATCAGCGTCGATTTACCAGCGCCATTGGCTCCGAGGATTGCCAGAATTTCACCTTTACGTACCTGAAAGGTGATATCCTTCAGGAGCTTTCGTCCGTTTACTTCGTAGTTGATCTTCTCTACACGTAGCATAATGCAATTATTTTTAAAGCCTCTGCCAAAAGGCTATTTATCTTTGATTAAAATATACAAAAATACCGGTGTACCCAGTAAAGCTGTAATGACGCCGATCGGCAATTCAATGGGTGCAACAGCAACCCGGGCAATCACGTCTGCCAACGTCAGCACCAACGCCCCCAATAACAATGAACCAGGAAGTACAAATCGGTGATCCGCCCCGCCCATCAGACGAACGGTATGCGGAACAATCAATCCCACAAAACCAATGATCCCCGATACCGCAACGGATGCTCCCACAGCAAGTGTGGATAAAACAACCACCCAGCGTTTGACGCGATCGGTACGCATACCCAAAAGATCCGCCTGCAACTCCCCGAGGGAAAAGGCATTCAGCGACTTTCCAAAAAAGGGTAAGATCAGCACCGGGATCAAAATAAATGGCGCCAAAGCCCTTAAGTTATCCCAAGTAGCCCCACCAAGACTACCCAGCATCCAAAAAGTAATGGTACGTAACTGTTGCTCTGTAGACATATAGGTCATCAAACCTGTCAGCGCACCCGCAAAGGCATTGATGGCAATACCTGCCAACAACATCGTCGTCACATTGGGGCGGCCATTTTTACTGGCAATACGGTAAACCAAAAAAGCCGTCAAACCAGCGCCCACAAAAGCGCCAAAAGCCAATATATAATACCCAATCCAAGCAGCCAAAGAGGTAAAGAGAAAAGTCTCAAAGGCAATGATCAGTACCGCAAAAAGAGAAGCTCCAGATGAAATGCCAATTAATCCGGGCTCCGCTAAGGGGTTGCGGAATATACCCTGAATCGCAGCACCCGATATACCCAATGCTGCACCCACCAAAAGTCCGAGCAAAAGACGCGGCATACGAATCTCAAAAAGAACATCTTCGTGCATATTATGCACACCTCCCACACTTCCGAAGTGCAATTTTTGCGTCAACATCGTTAAGATATCAGCGGGCGGAATATGATAGGCCCCCATCCCCAAGGCAACAATACTGACAACAACCAATACCAGGCCCAAAGTCAATAGGATAAATTTCTGTTTCTTTTGCACCGGCTTTATTTTGAATCCATCATTTCTCCAAATCCACGGTGCAATGCTAAGATTGCGTCTGGCAGCCGATTACTGAAATTGACCAGCAGCGAGGCATTCATCACCAAGATACGTTCGTTTTTACCCGCATTCGTAATACGCATCCCCGGCAATTTAAGGATAGCATCCTGCCCCCCAAGACTACTTGCGCCAAAATCAAATAGCAACACAATATCTGGATTGGCCTGCACCAGCGCTTCCGTTGTATAGGGTTTGAAAGCCGAAAATTCCTGAACCGCGTTTTTACCACCAGCCAGATTAATCATCGCATCCAGACTACTGCCTTTACCCGCTACACTCATGGTACCCGTACCACGGGCATATAAAAACAATACTTTGGGTGCCGCTTTACCCTGATTTTCCTTTTTCACCAATTCCATGGTATGATCCAGGTTTAATTTTGTTCGCGAAACCAGATTTTTACCGGCAGCAGATTCACCGACGGCGTCTGCGACCTCCTGAATGTAACGAAGTGCACCCGGAACAGAATAGTTTGGTTTAATGGAGACAAATTTCACACCAGCCGCACGAATCTGCTGAATGACCGATTTGGATACATCGCCTTCATTCGCAATAACGATGCTTGGCTTAAAAGATAATAAACCTTCGGCCGATACCGAACGGTTCTTGCTTACCCTCGGCAAGGCCGCCGCTGCTTTGGGCGATATACTTGTCACATCGGTAGCGACCATGTGCTCACCTATTCCCAGTCCATAGATCGTTTCGGTCAACGAACTGTTTAACGTAATGATTCTCTGCTGTGCCCTTGCCCATCCACCGATTTGCATCAAAAAACACAGTATAATAACATAAAATCTACTCATTGTAATTCTTTATCTCCACTATGGCGATAGCAGATCACCAGGAATGGTTTTACCTCTCGCCGTTCAACTTGAGTACAAAACAAATCAATAATCAGTCTAAATACAAATTATATTATTTCTTTTAGAACAGCATACCTCAACATAAAAAGCCTGACAAACCTTTAATAAACAGCAACATATAGCTAAATCCAAACTACTTTTCAGTCCATAAAAAACGGATTAAATAGAATTTATGACATTTTGCATAGAGAAAAATCCAATAGGATTACCTTTTTTTGTAACATTATTTAGAATTATTAAAAATAAAAATAGTGTTTAAAAGCAGCTCACCTATTCGAACAAGCACCCTGATCGCCCTTTGCGCCTGCCAGATCTACACTGTGCAAGCACAGGAAAAATGGAAAATCTCCGGTGTATTGAAAAACGAATCCAATAAAGGCGTCGCCAATGCGACTATCTATCTTTATCCAGATAAATATGCTTTTAAAACAGATACTGCAGGGAGATTTCAATTCACCCAGCTCTATGCGGGGCGCTACGAATTAAAGGTACAGGCCATGGGTTATCAACAGTACCGTCAAGTTATCGATTTGGAAGACAAAAATCAGCAATTGACCATTGTGTTAAAAGCTGAAGAACGGCAGATGGATGTAGTTGATGTGCAGGGTAAAGTGCAGGCTGTAGACAATCTCGTTAAGGCCAAAAATGCAGCCATGCCCGTTAAAGTAATCACCAAGCGCGAGATCGAGCTTATGGGCAGCCGTCGGCTAGATGAGGTTTTAAAAGAACAGACGGGTATCGCCATTGTGAACGATATCGCCGTAGGCTCCAGAGCTGTCGGTGTGCAGATCCAGGGATTCAGCAGCAACTACGTGATGGTCCTGGTCGATGGGCAACCTATGCTGGGGCGCAACAGTGGCAACTTTGACCTGTCCCGTATTTCGGTGACCAATATTGAGCGTATCGAGATCATCAAGGGAGCTTCCTCCTGCTTATACGGCAGTGACGCATTAGGTGGTGCAATCAATATCATTACACGCCATGGTGCTATCACACCACAGGCACAGGCTTCCCTCCTCTATGGCAGTCTCAATACCGTCGATGCCACTTTGGAAGCTGAGACACCTTTTGCTAATCAGCGCGGCAGCGCAGTATTTTCGGGCAATTACTACCGCACGGATGGTTTTAATACCGACAAGCAATACCTAGATTCCAAGAGCACCACTTTTCCGCCCTATACCAACTATAGTTTCCAGGGGCGAGTACGTTATCGTACAAGCAAAAATGGCACTTTGGGCGTGACAGGGCGTTATGCAGCCCGGGAATCTGAAATGATCAATGCCTGGTCTGAATCGGCCACACTGCAGGATAAACAAAAAGATCAGGACATCAATCTCTCGGCAAGTTACGACCATAATTTTGCGTCTGGACTGCGTAGTATGACGCGTTACTACTTCTCGCGTTTCCACTCCCAGATTGCCGCACAATGGTTGCAACAAGGTATTGTTGCCAGCGCCGAGCAATTTGGTCAGAATGTACACCGCATTGAACAGCAGTTTGCGTATAGCCCTGCACAACAGGTTAAACTTACTGGCGGTATAGGTGGTAGCCTTGAACGGATGGACAACCAAGATCTGGATGCCAAACGCTCTTTGAACAGCGCATTCGCCTATTTGCAGACCGAATGGAAACCTGTAGACCGCTTATTAACGACGCTGGGCTTACGCTACGATCAGATGAATGTCTACAATGGTCATCTCAGCCCGAGTTTAGGCCTGCAATATCATCTCAGTCCTACACTTTTGATCAAAGGTGGTGTTGGTGCAGGATTCAAAGCCCCCGACTATAAAATGCGCTATCAGGTCTTCTTCAATCCAGCAGCCAATTATCTTGTGATCGGTTCGGAACGCGTAGCCGATGTAATTGCAGCCATGGATCAAGCCGGAGAACTCAGTTATAAAAACAGCTATATGCTCAATTTGGTGGCGGGCAACCTTAAAGCCGAAACCAGCATTTCAAATAATCTTGGACTGACCTGGAACCCGTCCAAGAGATTACAGGCCGATTTCTCTGTCTTCTACCATCGGATCAACAATCAGATCAACACAGTTAGTGTAGGTAACGGTACCAAAGTCGCACAGATCTATAGCTACCGCAACCTGCCTAAAGCCATGAATAAAGGTTTCGAAGTTTCATTGACCTATCAGGCAACCAAAGATCTGCAACTGTCGATGGGCTATCAATACCTGATTGCCAAAGACCTGAGTGTATTGGATAGTATTGCCAAGGGCAGTTATCCCTATAACCAGATCAACGATCCCGCTACAGGCGAATATCGCCAGAGTAAAAAATCGGATTATTGGGGTATTGAAGACCGTTCGAGACACATGTTCAACGCAAAAGCCCAATATGAATATAAACCCTGGGGCGTTAATGTCAATGCGCGGGTCAATTTCAGAAGTGCCACACCTTTTCAGGAATACAATGGCAACCAGTTTATTGACAAATACGACATTTTTATTCCCTATCACACACTCGTGAATATGACTGTGGAAAAGAGTCTAATGAACAGGAGATTGACCCTCCGCCTGATCGGTGATAACTTATTCAATTTTACAAGCCGTTATCTACTCGGGCAGCCTGGACGGGTTATTATGGGTGGTGTCAGTTACCGTTGGATAAAAGAATAATAAGGACTAATGAACAAGAATTTAGCACATCAAGTACAAGATAAAAGATGAGAACGATTCGCATGATTATAGGAGAATGTAGCATCTGGCTTTCCTTTCACAAGATTGGCCGTTGTATTTTTTCAGCACTATTGCTATTGACACTCGTATCCTGCGGGAAAGACAAAGATTATACTATCGGATTGGAAGATGGCAAAAGTACTCTGATCAAAGATCTTGCTGGCGATACCGATGCAGCCATGGGCGAAGGTACTGAAGGAAAAGAGCAAAGACCATTTTTTATATTTCTTTTTCGTTTTAAAGACCAAAAGCAAATATGGGTTAAAACAAAAGCCGATTCTGCGCAGTGGCTTAAAACAAAAGATTGGGATATTGCCTTTACAGGTCCTTACAATTCGGAGATCTATCTGAACAATTCCCAGCATGAATACAATCCGGGTTATGGCGGCCAGGCAAATAATACCGCTGTTGTTTTACTACGACAAGCCTATCAGAGTGTCACTGTTGCCCCTTCGGATGAAGAGTTTAATAAAAGTGAAGTCAACAAAATTGGCTGGGCAGCAACCGATGGTTCGGATGGATGGTTTCGCTATAGTTTAAGCACCCATATTATGCAGGCGCTTCCCAATCGTACCTATGCGATTCGCTTACCCGATGGCAAATATGCCAAATTACAGCTGATCAATGCCTATAAGGGAAATCCAGCGGCGGTAACCAACCTCAATTGGCCTGCCCCGTACTATACATTTAAATATTATTTACAGCAGGATGGCAGCAAAAATTTAAATACAAACACATTATAATACGAAAAATTACACAATTAAATTAAAGATGAATAGATTATTTACAACAGCAGCACTACTATGGGCATTGAGTTTAGGTTTTACTTCTTGTAGCAAGGATGATGATAAGGTGGAGCAAGTCGAGCCGGAATACCAAGCTAAGGTTATGGTCAAAGACGGTGAAACTGTTGATTTAACAAAGGTTTCCAAAACGATCAATACACAAGGAACAATCAAGCGTACAGGCAATACCTATTCACTACGTAACTTCAAACAATTTACTATCGGTGAAGATGGAAAAGCAACAACAACTGCAGCGCAAACCTATTATTTTGATTTTAAAGAGAATGATGGCTTAAATGCGAGCGATTTTATTGTTTCTTTTAACGCGAAAAGCTCCAATGTAGATTTAATAACAAATAATGTTAAAGGCTACACCTTATCCTTTATTGACAAAGCTTTTGAAGATGTAAAATCTACCGACCAGTTTACGTCTGCTTCAAATAATCTTTTAGGACTTCAATCGTCTTACGCCCCAAATGTAATTGGTTGGGCGAATTATACAGGACAACCAAATCACCAAGTTCTAGCTGTAGCAAATCGAACAATTATCATTTCAAAGGAAGGTAAACCCTTTTTTAAAATTAGGATGAATAATGTTTATGAGAATGAAACGATGAATCGTGAAATCGCACCAAACAATTATTTTTTCTACTCCATCGATTACCAAGAATTTAAATAATACCTACATGGCAGCTGGTTAAAATTCCAGCTGCCTTTGTTAAGCAAAAATCAAAAACCGAAAAAAATATATTAAATACCAATTTTCATACACACTTTATCAGCAAAAGATTTTATCTTTACTATTATTTAGAATCAATTTAAATAAAAATAACATACTAATACCCCTTCTGCATGTATAGAAAAGGGACAAGTTATCAACTAACAAAAAAAACGAGTAACAATGACAATAAAGAAACGCAGTAAACTATTAAAATTCATACCGGTATTGGCATTTTTAATTGTGTTGGGGTCTTGCAGCAAAAGCGAGCCCACAGCAGTAGAGCCTGAACCCGATCCTGTTGCACCAGAAGCTATGTTCAACCGCTTGATTACGGTTAAGAATTTTGGCGAAGATTTACCCGCGGGTAGTGCACCAAACACAGCGCAATCACCAATATATTATAGTTTGGAACAGAACAAAGCTGTGACACCGGATTATAAACTAACCGCACGATGGGACATCTCTTGCTCAGAAATATACCGCAGTTTTATCAATTGCAACAACACAGCAAACGGATTTGGTAAAGGAGGCCCAGGCAAAGGCGGTATCTTAATTGTCAAGAAAAAATTTGAAGATGTAATCGATATCCCCTCAGATGCCGAATTCCGAAAAGGTGAAAAAGCCTATGGTACAGATGACTCAGGAGCGTTTGGTGAAGGCCTAGGTTGGTATTTATATGATTTTGACGGCGTAATCAAAGGTGGTGGAGCGGAAAACAAAAAACACGTTTGCTATCCCATCGAAAGTAATACATTGATCGTCCGTACAGCCCAGGGGAACTACGCCAAGATCAAGATACAAAGTATCTACAAAGACCTTTTGGATCCAAAAGATTGGTTTAAAGATTCACCAACACCATTCTTTACATTCCAATATGTAATTGCCAAAGCTGGTAGTAGCAAATTTGTGATTGCTAACTAAATACGATAAGCTACGCATTCTGATTTAGACACTAAACTAACATGAAAAGATTATACAGCATTTTAAGCTTCCTTTTTTTAGGATTGCTGCTAACCCGCTGCACCAAAACGGAAGAATTAGCCTTACTTCCTGCAGATAAAATACTCGAATACAAGGTCACCAACCTCCCCAATGATGATGTCATTTACGGTGCCATTGACAATGAGGCCAATACCATTACGGTATATCTCCCTTATTATTATGGCTTGCTCGTCATCGATCCGACTATTAAAGTTGCTAACGGAGCCAGTTTAACAGAAGAAATTTTGCCCGTTAAAACAGATGAAAAAAAACAGACGTATACCGTAAAGTCCGCTACAGGCACCACAAGAACCTATAGCTTAAAGATTGAGCTACAAAGTACGCCATCTTTTGAAGCGACTTTTGCATCGACATCTTCCATTTCACTTACAAAAGGGCCTGGAGGTGCATTTCCAGCGATAAATGGGACTTTCATGCATACCAATCCCGCATTGGTCAGTATCGCATTGATTAATCAAGAGACCAAAGAACGCTATAAGATGGCTACGCCAAATAGCTTGAAAGTATCAGGAAATGTTGGTTATCAATTAAGTTATACGGGAACTGAACGAGAAAACCGTATTCCGTCCGATATTAAAGCAGGCACCTATGATGTGGAGGTGACCAACATCAACCACACCATTACACTAGCCAATCCGCTCAAAATTACGTATCGTCAACCTGATGTAATTGTTAGCTTATTGGGTCTAAATCTCGCAAAAAATAAAGATTGGACCATAAAAGCTGGCCTAGATAAGGTTATTCTAGATCCTACGGCCGTTATCATGACACTTAATGGAAAAGATTATCCATTGACAATCAAATCTTATAACCGTACCGAAATGACAGTTTCATTACCAGCGACTCTGCCAATCGGAACCTTTGATAATTTGCAGATCAAATTCCAATTTAAAGACTGGGCCGATGTTGTAAAGACACAGCTGTCTCCAAGTACAATAACGGAATCCTAAACAAGCATCCACAGTATGCCATGGTGGCATCAAAATTAAATAAATTAAAACAAGAGGAGATCTCAACATGAACTCAAACATCAAAACTATCTTAAAATCAGCGATGGCCGTGACTGTGCTATCGGCAGCAGTATGGGCAGCAGCCCCAACAACAGAATCAGCAACAGCTCCTTTGGCGCTGAACCAAGCTAAGGCAAATAGTAACTACTCTGTTGTAGGTCAATGGTGGAGCCCAGCCGCTGCAGCAACTTGGCCTGCGGTATATGTAGACCTTGCTACAGGTGCACAAAGCTTGAGTAGCTCTGGTCAGGTTGCATTCTTTAGCCATGTAAATGGTTCGATCAAGGCTAATGGATCTTATTCGATCAGAACGGTAGCAAAAGACATCTCTTCCGTTACAGCATCAGATTGGGCAACAGCGACTCCAGTATCATCACAGGGCAGTGGCGAATGGTATGAATATGATTTAGATAGCCATGCAAACCAAGCAATCCAACCTTTGACCGTATTGGTCGGAAATTCTTCCGGAGCTTCGTATGCTGTTAAGTTAATTAACTTTACAAATGTTGGCCAACAAGTAGTGGCAGGTCAATTACAAGTAAAAGCAGATACCAATATCGAAGTTAAGGCATTATAGTCTTTCCTATTTAATGAATGAAAGATTCCGCAACCTGGTGGATGGGTTGCGGATCTTTTTAGCCTAATCAACATCCGCATAACGATTTTTTTAACCAAAAAAATTATGCAACACTCATTTTTGAAAAAACAAACACATATCCTTCAATTTCTAGCTATTTTTATGCTAGCACTAACATGCTGGTCCTGTAAAACGGAATACCCAAGCCTGCCCTACAATGACATCGAATCTTTTAGCATTCAGGATGCAAATGGTAAAATACTGTCAGCCAGCATTGTGAATGACAAGATTATCTTATATTGGCCTCCCTTAGTGGCGCAGCCCGAAAGCATTACACCTACGATTAAAGTTTCAGAATTAGCGACTATTACCCCGGCATCAGGTACACCGATAAAACTCCAATCCGAAAAACCCATCACCTATACTGTTCGCGCACAGGACGGATCCAGCAAAAATTATACATTGACCTTCCAATACAATCAGCCCCTCGTGCAAGCTACATTTAATAGTTTATCGTCTGGTCAATACTACATCACTGATCCGAATACGTTTACTTTTATCGGAGAAAACATTATCCCTAGCGAGACACAAACTAAAGGCTATTTAATAGATAAAGATGGAAAAGAAACATTACTTTCGATTAGCAAAAATATAGTACCCACTAATTTTGCTGTTACTTTTGCTGCTCCAGATGACTTCAAAGCAGGTACTGGCTATAAGGTCAAATTGGTCTCAGGCCGTTATTCCATCGTAAGCGATCCATTTGAGGCTGTCTTACCTAGCGTCCTCAATGTATTAATAAAGAATAATCTGTTATATAGCGTTAAAAAAGGAGAGAACTTTGTGGCTCCTTTGCAGAGTAAAGTCCTTTACGAGCGTTATTTTAAAAGCGATTTTGACCATTTCATCGCAGTGGATAACCTGAATAAAGAATATAGTATAAACAATGCGGTATTTGATGTGAACGCAATGACGGTCACCATCCCTATACCGTCCAACGTAGCGGGTAGTGGAATCAACAAGCTAAAAATGGTAGACAAATCAGGAAAAGTATTATTAGAGGATACTTATTATATCACGCTAAACTAATACGCCTTACCAACTCATTTTAATCGTGTTTGTCCCTAATCAAACAAAGCAGTTTATCATGATCGCATTAGCAGCTATCATTGTATACAGCTGCCGCAAAGGTAAGTCTACACCAGAAGAGCCAATGATTGTCCCTCAACCTGAAGAAACCTTACGCCAACAATATAGTAAATCGGTAACGCAATGGCCAGCTGCTGCTTGGTACAGCAATATCAAGGTACATGAACTGGCCGCTTTACCCGAAAACCCATCGAAAGATAAGGCCGAGCTAATCGCACTTGGCAAAGCCTTATTTTTCGACCCCCGCACCGGTAATGGCATGAAGACTTGCGCTTCATGTCATCATCCGGACACCTACTGGATCGACCAAAAAACAACGGCAGATGGGATCGCACTGCATCACCGCAATACACCTTCCCTAGAAAATGTCTGGTACCTGGAAGGCAAACTCTTCCACGATGGCCGCGCAATGACTTATCGAGAGCAGATTGCCGAAGCCATCAACTCCCCCATCGAAATGGGCGGAAATACAGCTGCTTTACCCGCTAAGCTGCAAGCTATACCAGGCTACCTCGGTTTATATGAGGCGGCTTATTCGAGCCAGACGATGAGCGTCGAAGGATTGCTGGATGCCATAGCAGCGTATTCAAGATCAATTAGCAGCGGCGAAACCGCCTTTGACCGTTTTATCAAAGGAGATTACCAGGCATTAAACGATGCACAGCTCGAAGGCCTACATCTGTTTCGGACCAAAGGAAAATGCATCAACTGCCATAATGGTGCCTTCTTTACCGATCTCGATTTTCATAACCTGGGCTATGCTGTTACCAGCAAAGGTGCCTTGGACAATGGTCGCTTTGAGGCAACAGGCCTGGAAACAGACAAAGGTAAATTTCGCACACCGGGTCTGCGCAATGTGGTCCATACTGCCCCTTACCTACACAATGGTAGTATTTCGAGCTTAGGTGAACTGATCAACCTACTGAGTCAAGGGATGCCCCAAAAGACAGGACAACAGGTCAATGGCACCTTATCGCCACATATCCAAAATGTCCGATTAAGTAGTAAAGAACAGGAAAATATCTTGGCTTTTTTGGAGAGTTTATCCAATGTGCCAAGCAAAACAGAGCGACCTGTATTGCCCTAAAATAAAAAATCCCAAAGGGGATACCTTTGGGACATTTTGAGTACTCCACAGTAGCGGAGGCATCAAAAATTAAATAAATTGGCACAAAATTAGGCTTTTATATGAAATAAAAAAGTAAAAAAGTATTAAATTTCAGATAATTACCCATTTTGTAGCGAAGCTACTACAGACATAAGGAACAAAATGCGCATCAAATCATGAATCGAATCCGCCCAATAGTTGGTCTATTAGTTACAATAACTGCTATAACAGCTTGTCAGAACGGCAGTAAGACAACAACGCTGCCCGATGAATTTATTAGTCCAAAAACAGGAACAAAAAAAGAATTGACGCTCGACTCAATCTACCTGTATGCCAAACAGCTCTACCGCTGGCAGGAAGCTCTCCCTTCGTATACCACCTTTGATCCGCGGACAAAATATGCCCAAATAGAACCCGAGCAAACGGCCTATGAACGTGAACTTTTTGCCCTCAGCCAATACGCTTTGCACAAGAAAGATAGACCTTACGAATTGTCGACCATCCCCAATAAACCCAAATATTCATATCTGGAGCGTCGTCGTAACGACAAGAAAAGTAGTGGTCACATAGCCAGCATAGAAACACCCTACAAGTATGCTACACACCTGTCCTACTGGTCTGTGGGAAACAAACGGATTGCTTATGTTTACATTCCCTCTTTTCCTCAGCTCCAGACAGTGAAGGCCGAACTGGATCAGCTTTCAGCCCAACTGGCTCAAAAGCAAGTTACTCATTTAATCCTCGATCTACGACATAACGGTGGCGGTTATGTGGAAACGGCAGAATATTTAGCCAACCTCATTAGCCCAACCAAACTGGATAAAAAAGTTATGTTCAGCGAACAATTTCATCCGAATGTACAGCAAGGCAAAGCAAAACTACTCCTTAAGCAACCCTATCTGGATGCCAATGGCAAAGTGGTCCAATACAAAGAACGCCCTGCCACCCTCGCCGATGTGGATTATAGTGAAAAAGCCAATACGCATTACTTTATCAAAAAGGGACATTTCAATTCACTACAGCAGCTGTCATGCATTGTATCAGAACGCACGGCTTCGGCAAGCGAACTCCTGATCAGCAGTTTCAAACCTTATATTCCGATACGCCTGATTGGTCAGCAGACATTTGGCAAACCCGTAGGTTTTTTTTCAGTCCACATTGGAGATTTCGATGTATACCTAGCTTCATTTCTCATCCGGAATGCCAATGGCTGGTGTGATTATTTTGATGGCATACCCGTCGACCTGGCCTTAGCTCCGGTAGAAACCTCCCGCCATCCCGGGGATCCAAAGGAAGCCTGGCTTGCAGCAGCGCTAAAGGACATTACAAAAGACGAAAACCGCACAGCAATTTCGTCGGTTACTTATTTTTCGATGCCAGCAGACGAAAATTTGCTACTTAAAACAAACTTTAGGTTAAAGTAAGAAACTTATTGCAGCCGGATTTAGTCATACTTATGTTTAAATTAAAACCATTTTTCATAGATGATAAAGCAGAAAACAGCATAAATTTGTGGAAATAAATACGAATCTTTGTATAGAATCGTTATAAATAAAAATAAGAACATGTTAAGTCAACATATCAAAGAGCAAACGCACGCAGCTCACCAAAACGTAGAAGGAACGATCGTGCGCCAATTGAAAAATATTCGTTCAGAAGCAGATTACGCCGAAGTATTGAAAGGCTTTTATGCTTATTTCCGTGCCGTAGAAGATAGTATCGCTCCTTTTGTAACCGAAGAAGTATTGCCAGATTTGGCCGAACGCCGCAACTCATCTTACATCAAAAGCGACATCGAAGCTCTGGGTGGCAACGTAGATAGCCTGCCGGAAGCAAATGCTCCAGCTGTAGCAAATGTACAGGAAGCACTTGCATCATTATATGTTTTGGAAGGTTCAATCATGGGTGGTCCGTATATCGTGCAGATGCTCAACAAATATGGTGTTACCAAAGGAACTTCTTTCTTCGAAGGTTATGGCGAAAATAGCCGTGAGATGTGGGCTGGTTTTACAGCCGTATTAAACAAATATTCAGAAGATCCGGCGACTTACGATCGCGCAGTAGAGATTGCAAACCAAACTTTTTATAACTTTGGCGAAGTATTCACTCCTATTGCCAGTGCGAACTAAAATTGGAGTGTTCGTGTTTAATCCCATAAATGGAGCAAAAAGATAACAAATCTAAATGGCTTAAGCGTGCCGGAATTGGAGCATTTCTCTTCTTTCTGGCCAAAGGACTCATATGGCTCGCTGTATTCTTTTTCGCAGCGAAGTCCTGCAGCATATCTATTTAACTAAAACATAAAGCCTTCATCTAACGCTCAAAAAGGGCGCCAGATGAAGGCTTCAATTCCATTGGAGCTTTTCCAATCCAATCCACTTTTTGCTGCAGGCTAACCCGTTGTTTTTTTGTGTCGTGGGCTAATGTCTTCGGCTTGCGTTCGTATTGTGTTCGTACCACCTTCGGAGATGAACAGACTTGCAACAATTATTGACCAGCTTTTCACCAGAAAATTCCTGTTTAGGGTCTGGACAATATCTGTTCAGCACCTGTACAATATCTGTATCGCATCCGAATAAGGTACGAAGCAGGTACGAATCTGCCCCCATACCGGCTTGCCCATCACCTTGTACTTTTGTAACCACTGTGTGATACAGCTCCAACCCCTTATGGCTGATAACCTGGCAAGTTATTTATTTGCTATTGATGATATAGAGCCTCTTCAATTACCCGAATTCATTCCTTATTGTACAAATTTTATTATAAAACAAGCAGAAATCTTCCTATAATTGCAGTCGGGAATATTTCATTTCATAGTGAAATCCCCATTCAGACATGACAATTAACAGTAAAAACGTTACGTTATCACCAACATGTCCTATCAATAATTATATGAACTAACGATACGATGAAAAGAAAACTCCTTTTTATTCTAATATGCTTTGGCTTAATGGCCAGCCGAGCCATGTGTCAGGAAAAAGACGTCGATTTTAGCAAAGCCTATATTGCCCAGAACGACGGCAAGACAACTGTTGAAATCAATGAGGCGCAGGAACTCATCTATATTATCTTTGCAATAACTGACTTTGGTAAGGAAAACCCAAACATGACCAAGCAGAATACAGCGTATTTTGAGGAGGTCAAAACGCATTTTACCCCATTTTCCAATCTACCTATCGTAAAGAAATTTGATCAGAAGCTGCGAGCGAATCTAACCAACTATTTCCTCTTAGCAGCCAATGTATATGGCTTTAAGTTCAAAAACGACCAATTAGTACCTACAAACATCTATATTTTTCCAGCGAGAGGAGTTGGAAATTATCAAGTGAAATCAAATCCTATCCCTGCTTATAAAAACGACCTGGAAGAATTCGCCAGAAAGAGCGGATACCGGGCATTCTACAAAGATCATCAAGGCTATTACGACAGCCTTCGTACAGCATATCAGGAGTATGCTTCCATTGCCGAGCAAAAAGAATGGTTAGAAAAGAAGTTCGATTATACAATCAATAGCTATCGTGTATTGACTTCCCCCCTGATTGCCGGAATGAATGCTACTCACACCTTCAAGTACAAAGGTTTCAAAGAAATTTTGCTTTTTTTACCCACCCTCCGCGAAGACGAATCCTGGAGCCCCAAATTCAAAAAAGCATTCAATACACGCATTATTTTTACGGAGATAGACCACAACTACGTAGGTCCATTGAGCGAAAAAAACAAAAAACAGATTGATACCATATTCAATAATAGGGACTTATGGGTCGATATAGAAAACAAAAGTACAGTTCATTATCCAAGTCCGGTAAAAGTATTTGATGAGTATTTAACTTGGGGGCTTTTCATCTTATATTGTTACGATAAATTTGGAAATGATCATGATCTTTTTGGCCAGATTGTTGAAAACGTCAACGATATGATGGTCAATAAAAAAGGATTTCCCAAAGCAGATGAATTTAACGCCGAATTGTTCCGCCTGTATAAAGACAATAACCCGAAAGATATTCAGAGCTTATACAAGCCACTGCTGGACTGGTGTGAGAAAGAAAATTAGCGCCATCCCGATAATATTTAGTAAATTAAGGCTGAGAAGGAAATAAGCCGCCAGAAATGTGAATGTATACGACCATAAGGAATCAGCATAGCATAAGGGGATGATCGTCGAAATATATTTAAACACAATACATACGGAGAAACAATTATGAACATTAGATTTATCGGTTCTGGCAGTTATATTCCATCAAAAAAAATAACCAATGCAGACTTCGCCGACCATCTTTTTTTGGATGAAAATGGGTTGCCGTTCAAGGAGCCGGCTTCTGTCATTGAAAAATTTAAGGCAATCACCGGCATTGAGGAACGCCGCTACGCCGATCCTGACCAAGTGGCTTCAGACCTTGCTTTCCTAGCTGGTCAACGTGCCATTGAAGACGCCGGTATAGCTGCTGAAACATTGGACTATATTATTGTTGCACATAATTATGGCGATGTGCAATCTGGCAAAATCCAATCGGATACTGTACCAAGTTTAGCAAGCAGGGTGAAGAAAAAGCTCGGTATCAGCAATCCAAAATGTGTGGCTTATGATCTACTATTTGGCTGTCCGGGTTGGAACGAAGGCGTATTGCATGCCAACGCTTTCATAAAATCAGGTATGGCAAAGCGCTGTATGGTCATTGGCGCAGAGACGCTTTCCCGTGTTATAGATCCTTTTGACAGAGATTCGATGATCTATGCGGATGGCGCTGGCGCCGTAATCATCGAAGCCACTACGACAGAGCAAGGGCTCCTAACACATGAAAGTGCAACTTATGCGCTTGAGGAAGCGAACTATCTCAATTTTGGGAGCTCTTATCAACAAGAGCAGAACCCCGATATACGGTATATTAAAATGAAAGGACGTAAAATCTATGAGTTTGCACTCAGCAAAGTTCCTTTAGCCATGCAGGATTGCCTTCAAAAAGCGGATATCGATATCACGGCAATCAAAAAAATACTGATCCACCAGGCCAACGAGAAGATGGACGAAGCCATTCTGATGAGATTCTATGCACTATACAGTACAGTACCCCCGCCCGATATTATGCCAATGACCATCCATACATTTGGAAATAGCAGCGTAGCAACCATTCCTACGCTCTATGATCTCATTGCCCGTGGTCAGTTAGACAATCAATCCCTTCAAGAAGGCGATATCATCCTATTTGCGTCTGTTGGCGCCGGTATGAATATCAATGCTTTTACTTATCGGGTTTAATGTAATTTTGCCACTACATCGTGTAGCTATTATGCTAACACAGAGCCTGCATAGGATTTATTTCATAAAAAATAACAAAACACTGTATATATCAATATTTTATACTTAAATTTGTATTATAATCGGCTCCGCCTTTGCTTATCTGAAATCGTCAAGTTATACTTAACACTCAGTTTTCGCATTTTCAGAAGCTTTTTTGTTAGCAAAACGGAGGTAAAGACCTTTTTGGACTTGAGTCAATCCAAGATCATTAAAATCAGATCCTATTTCTTGCAAAAAATCGATTAACTATTGTTCATATTCATTTATCACAATAGTGCAGTACAGATTACTTTAATATAATTTATAAAACAATGCAAGAAGGAACTATTAAATTCTTCAACCAAACAAAAGGTTTTGGTTTTATCACGCCTGCTGGTGGTGGAGACGACATTTTCGTACACGTATCTGGTTTAATCAACGAAGTACGCGAAAATGACAGTGTAACATTTGATGTAGAAAACGGTAAAAAAGGCGTTAATGCAGTTAACGTACGTATCGCATAATTAAGTAAACACACAAGAAGATAATTTATTTATCTTCTTGCGAAGTGTAACGGGCAACCGTTACACTTTTTTTTATCCATTTCATACCCAAGTACCGCAAAAAATCGGACGATTTATCGGTCTGGCACATGAAAGACTTTTTACAATCCAGCCAACATCACTTCTTCCTGTCGCAGAAAATATGGACTGCTATCTTTGAATCTCCCGCGCTTTCTGGAATACTTTCTGATGATATCAGCAACAACATCATCGGTGAGCTCATGCCCCTCTAACGTCGGAAAACCCTCCCAGCGTACAATGCCATCCGGATCTACTAAAATACAGTGTGGGATTCCCTGTACTTCGAGCTGTTTCTTCAACTTCGCTTTCGTATCGATCGCTGAGAAATAATCTATTTTAATCTCCTTCGCCTTTTTAATGACCTCTGCTTTTTCATCTGAAAGGCCAATGATCACAAGTTTATCACCATACTTCTTATGCCATTCATTGAGTTCAGGAATTACTTTCCGGCAGGGACCACACCAAGTAGCCCAAAAATCAATAAGGATAAACTTACCCTTTGTATCAGGCGCATCTGTAAGCCACTGCTCGACCTCAAGTTTTGGCGCCTTTTGATTCAAAATTGATTTTGCCCACAATTTCTTATTGTTGTTGCTTTCTTGCGTATGACCGATTACATGGATCAGGCAAAGGGCAAATAATAAGAAAGCTTTTAGAATAAATTTTACATTCATAAAACAGCTTGTTTAGTTCCCCTAATTTATGGATTTTTTTCCACAATCATTTCATCCTTTCATCCCACACATCGTCTTTTCATAGACACCATAGCGGCCTTTATAAGGCAAAATAATATCTATACTTTTAATTGATATAAAATACACAGAATATTGTATATAAATAATTAGCGAATTTATTAAAAACAAAACAACTTCAATTTATTTGTTGTACGGCTCATGATTTTCCGAATGGAGCCCGGCCGACATCCCTATAAAATAACAGCGCACCATCAACATTTCCACGGCAAAAACCAGATGCTAATCCATCCTCACAAAAGCTAAATTGAGGCGTTCAGCACACAAAAACAACGAAGTGAGCCGGCCCTTGACCCCATTCGTCAAGATAATGCACAAGTTGACCGCATTCTCCTGTAGCAAAGTCTAGGATAGCCCTATTTACAAACACTGCTTTCGGAAATCAAGACACTTCATTAAAGCCTATTGAGTACCTATGTATACGGCTGACAAACTGGCACAATATCAAAAATAAAAAATAATAAATCTATATTAATAAGACATTTGACCTAGTTAATATAAATAGATAGTTACACATTGTTCTCTTTAAAACACATCAACTTTACCCATCGGATACCATCCATCTGTAGTTCGCCCTGCGATGGCAAGATGAACTTTTGCCTGCTCTGTGTTAAAGTTTCCTTTTTCGGCATCATAGCTTGGTAGGCATTTTATTGCCTCAGGAGCCCAGCTTACCCCGGCCAAAGTGTCTTTCCTAAGTTTATACTTGCCGTACGCACCGATTTATTTCTTCTTATCGATTTATTTCTTTTTATTTAGTATTTAGCGATAGAAAAAGCAACATCGAAACCGATATTGCCATCATAAGTATCAACCTGGGATATTGTCTACATACGAAAGGGGGAATTACATACAAAAGGCCAAGAAATTATCTTGGCCTAATGCAACATATTATTTGGGGTGTTTTCGTAGCCCTAAATAGCAAAAATACTGCCGAAATTAGAAACTCACAGCCATTAGCTTATTTTTTTCTAAAGACTTTATGCTGCAGAAAAATAAAAAAACGGCTAAAATCACTTATTCCGTGGCAACCGGGTAAGTACAGCTTGCAATTCAGCAGAATTTGTAGCGCCCTGGAATAACAGACTGTCCTTTGTCCTAAAATCCAAGTAGGTATTCTCTTCCAACCTGTAGCCACAAGTACCACAAACAGAGGCAGATAAGAAAATGCTTATTCGGCGTGGTTTACAACAGCAAACCGAAATGTTCCTTGAGTGCTGTCCGTGCAGCATGATAACCACACATGCCATGCACCCCACCACCCGGAGGCGTCGATGATGAACAGAGATAAATCGTGTCGACAGAGGTTCGGTATGGATTTAGAGCCAAAATGGGCCTACTGTACAACTGCGAAACATCCATAATACCGCCATTGATATCACCACCGATGTAATTTGGGTTATACTTTTCGAGCTCCATAGGAGAAAAGCTATGCTTGGCCAGAATGGTTTCTTTAAAACCCGGCGCAAAGCGCTCAATCTGATTTTCGATCGCTTCGGTATAATCGACCCTACTCCCATTAGGAGCATGGCAGTACGCCCATCCCGTATGCTTGCCTTCGGGAGCACGAGTGGAATCAAACGCACTCTGTTGCGCAAACAGCACAAAAGGCTTATCCACTTGCTTCCCAAGATGGCTCCGCTGTTCGCTTTCGGCAATTTCGGCGTAGGTATTTCCCAAATGCACCGTAGCCGCACACTGACAGCGCAGATCTTTAAAAGGCGTCTTTTCTGATAACGCCCAATCGACTTTAAATACCCCCATTCCCTGTCTAAAGCCTTCGAGGCGCCTGCGGTAGCCGCTAGCAAGACCTATACCTTTGAGCTGCAACAACTGCCGGGGTGTGATATCACAGAGTAGAACTTTATGGGACGGCAGATCGCGAACATCCTCTACCCAAAAACCTGTTTGGATCTCCCCGCCCAACGATTGATAATAGCCTAACAGCGCATTGGCAATGGATTGTGAGCCGCCAATCGGTATTTGCCAGCCATATTTGTTGCCTACCGCCGCAAGTACAATGGCAATTGCAGAAGTTGTCCAGTTGTCTAGGGGCTGAATTCCATGAGCCGCCATCCCTGCCCATAAAGCCTGTGCCTGCACGGAAGTAAAGCGCTTTGCTGTCCAGCTTGCCGGCTGAAGCGCAACCAGCCCAAATGAGGCTAAAGACAAAAGATGCTTCGGAAAGGATAATGGCCCCATAATATCGGTCGCAAGGCCCTCCCAATCTGTCACGACCTTTTCCACCAGCTTACGATACCTTTCACCATCCGTCCCCAAACCCTTTACCGTTTCGGCAAGACTATGGTAAAGAATCCCCGTTTCCTCTTCGTCCAATGGGTGTGCTGCCGCATACTCAGGCTTAACAAAAGATAGCCCAAATGCTTCCAAAGGTAAACTCCTGAAAAATGGCGATGCCATAGCCATGGGATGAATCGCCGAACAGACATCATGTTTGAAACCCGGAATTGTAAGTTCCTTGGTTCGCATTCCCCCACCGATTGTAGCGGCACCCTCAATCAGCAGCGTGCTCAGCCCCTGCAGCTGAAAGGTAATCGCTGCTGCCAGTCCATTTGGTCCCGAACCAATAATAATTGCATCAAATTTTCGCATAAGCTAGTTTTTAATCACTCCTAGTCGCAGCCTGTATTGTGTTGTTCCTTTTTTGAGCGCTTTGACGAAGTAGAATCGGACAACGATTTGCTATTATCCTTTTTTTTACCTGCAGATCCGCAGGAGACTGTAAATGTCGTTAAAACAAACGCTAAAAGTCCAAGATTGATTATTTTTTTCATATGTTATCCATTTAATTTACGATAATGTTGACACCATGTATCCTTATGGCTTTTTCAGCTACTGATTCCCTTACTATAACTTATGCCCTTGGATACAAATTTTCACCTGCATTGAAAGTATTTATTTTCCGGGCCGCACCCATCTTTAGAACTTATATACAATCCTATCAAACAACTTTATAAGAAATATCATTTATATAATATGTTCATCCAAAAAATAGGCGCGATACCGTTGTTTTAGCTCCTTTCGCTGTGTACTATCAAGCTTGATTTTCGGATCGGTCTGTGAAACGACCGTAGAAACAACCTTATGCACGCCTTTACCTTTTTCAATAAATAATACCGTCGGCGAAGAAATCCGTTTAATGGAATCAATCCCCACAGCTGTATAAGGATTTAGGATATCGTGAAATTTTGCCAAAATAGCTTCATAACCCGGGCTACCGGCCTTGGTCGTGATCACTTTACCGTCCTTATCTTTCTCCTTAAGATCCCGGATATCGTGAATATTGAGGTAATAAATAGCCGCCTTTTCCTCCTGGGCAAATTCCAGCAGCGGCGTTATGGCATTCCGAAACCATGGACAGCTGGGCCATCCAAAAAGGACAATACCATTTTCCAGCTCCAGCACATCCTGTTCGGTCGCATAGACGATCCGCGGATTGTCGGGAATTT
This sequence comes from Sphingobacterium sp. UBA3519, assembly GCF_002377215.1. NCBI lineage: Bacteria > Pseudomonadati > Bacteroidota > Sphingobacteriia > Sphingobacteriales > Sphingobacteriaceae > Sphingobacterium > Sphingobacterium sp. UBA3519. The sequence goes on along the minus strand of NZ_DFPI01000004.1, from coordinate 41,432 downwards.
GTACCGGCACTTTGTTTGTTTTATTGAGGCTTTCAAGTTCCTGTTTAAAGCGAACTCCTTCTTGCTTTTTAAACGAAACCTGACTATTTTTTACGGCTTCCTTCGTATCCTGCCTGGATTGGAAGTTGGTCACATTGAGCCACACCACCACTGCTAATAACATGCTAGCCAATAATTTTAAATCTTTCATATCATGTATGCATTTAAGTGTAATTCCTCTCGTTAATTCACCGATTGCTTATAGCTTTTAATATGTTCACCGATATCCCAGACCTGCGCTTTTGGCGCCCATTCACTGATGAGGCTGCTTGCAATGGCCGAGCGATAGCCCGAAGCGCAGTGCACAACGATAGGTTTATCCACTGGTAGTTCGGCAATATGTGCCTTCAATTCAGCCAGCGGAATGTTATGTGCCCCTTTGAATACTGGTCCAGTCTTAGCTTCCTCGGCCGTACGTACATCGACTATAAAATATTGCTCTTGCGCCCTGTCAAATGCAGCCTGATCAAAAGCTGTCGAAGGCTGTCCCGCGAAATCCCCATACAACACGATACCTTTAACAAACTGTTCATAGCCAATTTTAGCCAGCTTTTCGAGCTGCACCTGACCGTGTTCTTTGGTATCGACAACAAGATAAAAGCCGTCTTTCGGTTCAATAAAAGTCCCTACCCAAGATTCTGACTTGCTACGTTCGGGAATATTAATGGCCTCCGGAAAATGTGACGCCTTAAATTCTGAAGCGGGGCGGGTATCGAGGACAGTGCTCAGCGCCTGGGGCACCGCCGCTGCCGAAACCACTGAAATACCCGACAAAGAAGCCAATAATGGCTTTGCTCCCCGACGATTCAATGCTACATTATAAGGGAAGTAAATCGGTACAGGCGGACGGTCTGCCAGAATCTGCTGGACAAACGCTTCTTCCGATTTTTGCTGAAAAGCCAAATTATGGGTTCTTTCAGCACCAATGGTACTTTGCTTAGCACCCTTTATCGCATTTCCGCAAAGTGATCCAGCGCCATGAGCTGGATACAAAAGCACCTGATCGCCTAACCTTGCATAGATATCATGGACGGTGTGGTAGAGCTGCCGCGCCAGTTTTTCACGCTGCGTAGCCTGTTCTCCCGAGTACTCACGCAGATCGGGCCTTCCAACTCCACCAATCAATACCGCATCCCCCGAAAAGATCGCCACATCGCGACCATTTTCTTTTAGCAAAACAGAGATGCTATCTGGTGAATGTCCGGCTGTATTGATGGCATGCAAAACAATATGGTCCGAAATCTTTAAGGTATCGCCATCGTCAAAAGTATGGTGGGGATAGGTCGCACGGACAAGCTTGCTGACATAAACCGGAACTTTCAGATCCTGATGAATCTCCAGATGGGAACTCACAAAATCAGCATGCGGATGTGTTTCCACAACCGCGATAATTTTCGCTCCCTGCTCCTTTGCATAAGCGTAATAGGGCCTTGGATCACGGGCCGGGTCCACAAGCACAATTTTCTTGTCGGCCAAGATCGCATAGGAAAACTGTACCAGGCCTTCATCTTCAAACTGCCTGATGCTATAGCCATTCGCTAAATTATTGGTATTTCCAAAACAGAATACCCCCTGACCTGCCGAAGCAAGGGTAAAAAGGACAGCTGAACGATGGATAAATGATCTTCTATTCATAACATTCTTTTTTTTAGACAATTAGTAGGTAAATAGTGTATTTTTCATATACCATTCTTTACCGGTGAGATAGGATTCTTTGACGCGATTGAGGGTAATTTCGAGGTTATTACCACTAGCATCCAGCCCTTTGAGTTTGATCTGTTCTGCTGTTGGTCGTTCGTACACCCATTTCAGCACATGCAGACTATCGCCCTGCGCTTTTCCATACAGCGCTTTCAGTCCCACATCTAGTTTTTCATCTAGTTTTTTACGTTGTTCCTTACTAAATTTCTGATTTTTATCGATCAGATACAGTGCATGTTCTGTCGAGTCTATTTCATAGTAGAGGTAGTTCTTCCCTCCGGCCCGGCCTGTAAACTCGTAAGTTTTGAGCACATCATTTAAAGCTGGGGTACCATTGCCAAGATCGATCGAATTGGCTTTATTGACCTTGTAGACCAAGGTTGAGTATCGTTCGAAAAAGGCCTCATGCCAGCGTACCGAATCGGCAGGTGAATAAGCCTGAGACTTTCCATTCAGCAGAAAACTCGAAACCTCACAATGTCCTGCAGCTTTTGCTAGCCCAGGAAGTATGGGTTCTTTTAGACGCCCTTCATCATAGAATCGTTCATAGCGATAAAAGCCATAAACGAAAATAAACAGGACCACAATGGTCGCCTTTAGGCCAAAATAAAATGGCTTATTCCACTTCCTGACAAACTTGGGCACATAGTAATAGGTGCTTACTGGTTCGCGCAGGATAAAAAGCTTCCAGATTGCAGGCAGATACTGCAGCAATAGAAAAAGGGAAAGCAATACAAAATATGAACTGTATACATGAACTGCGCCATCGTAGGCAATATTGGCGTGGGCAATGTTAAAGAGGACTCCAGCATTGATAATGGCTCCTATTAGGACCGTGGGCCGAAAGAAGAGCAGGCTTCCCGCCGCTATCTCCAAAAAGCCTAAAAAGATCTCATATTTATAGGATACACCGACGATTTGCCAATACAACTTAAAGGGGGCATATTCACCGATATCGGTATTCAGATTGGCAAGTGATGGAAATGGCATCTGCATGGGAAAGAACTTGATAAATCCGAAGGCGATCAGCCCCAAGCTTATCTCCTAGGTTGATAAAACAAATATAGTAAACATAAAATAAAATCTACAACATTAGTAGACTTTATTTTCAACTATCTTTTCTTCCACTAAAAATTGAGTAAATTGGTAAAGAAAAGCTGGCGGAAATATGTACATTGAATACCTACTTTTGGTTAGTAAAAGTATCAGCCCTATAGCGCCCTCCATAAACGGATAATAAACCGATAAAAAAGGACATAGGGGACAATCACCAATCTTCTACCGGGTAACATTCATTTACGTTTCAATAAACAAAGCCGTCTGAGTTCGCTCAAACGGCTTTGTGCTGCACTATATTCAGCATGGAGAAAAAAGTTAACATAGCGCGGATTTCTTCTACCAGTCGATAGCCTCTCTCCTCAATTAGGAATTATTTCGGATATGTACATCGCGCTGCGGAAATGGAATTTCAATCCCGGCCTTATCCAAAGCTTCCTTACAGTCAATGATCAGCTGTTCCTGCATGGTCCAAAAGTTTTCGTTGGAAGTCGTGACGCGCACAGAAAGATTGATTGCACTGTCGTCAAGTTCTGTCACCACCACCTGCGGCGCCGGCTCTTTAAAGGCAAATTCATTGCTTCTAACGATATTGAGGAGTATTTCTTTTGCCTGTTTCAGATCAGCATCGTAGGCAACGCCAATGTCAAACCATGTGCGACGTGTTCCAAGTTTGTATAATTGGTGATGCTACTATTTGACAACACCCCATTTGGAACAACCACCTGTCGATTTTGTGGTGTATTTAACTTGGTATTGAAGAAATCAATTTCTGTCACCGTACCCGCGATATTTGTAGTGGAAGTTATGTAATCGCACACGCGGAAAGGCTTGAGGAGTAAAATCAGTATACCGCCGGCAAAATTGGACAAGGATCCCTGCAGGGCCAGACCTATGGCCAGACCTGCTGCACCGATAATGGCCACAAATGCCGAGGTTTGCACCCCCAATTGTGTAACGACAACGATAAATAATAAGATATTTAAAATCCAACTGATGAGATTGCTTAAAAATCGCTGCAAGGAGACATCCATTTGTCGCCGCTCAAATGCCTTGTCTATCATCCGTTTGATTAGGCGGATGATCCAGGATCCGATCAGATAAATAAGTAAAGCAGAAATTACGGCAGTAATAATACGGGGCGCCCAGGCAATGGCAGAGGAAATAAAATTATTCCAATGTTGCTGGACATCGTTCACTTCTAAATTGTTCATATCAGTATTTATTTTATTAAAAATGTAAGGTTTAGAAACAAAAAGAGTGTTATGTTGCTTTTATTCTAATATAAAGCACATTAAATTACATTTTCTCTAATTTAAACAACCAAACAGTAGAATTGTTCGTATGAAAATGAAACAATATGGTTTTGTATCATTCCTTATATGGAATCTGTGACAAGAAAAATAAACAAGAAAGACGTCGCAGTTGGCTAGATAAAATCATAAATCCCATTTTTCCAGCCCAATATTTTGGTGGAATCCGCATCAAGCCAGTTTTTCAGCAGTGTTGCGTATACTTTTCGAAAATCTTCCGTATACTGGAGATCCCCCTCATTGAGCTGGGTTAGGTCAGGCAAAGCATTGAGCAGGCCTTGTTTTTTTAGGCCTCCGGATAGAAAGAAAAGCTGGTTGGCCGTACCATGATCAGTGCCATTGCTGGCATTCTGGGCCACCCTACGACCAAACTCCGAAAAGGTCATCAGCATGACATGCTGAAAAAGACCATTTTTCTTGAGGTCGTCCACAAACGCCTCCACGGCATCGTTGATGGTGTGGAATAGACTCTCCTGCCGCTGCTGCTGATTGATATGCGTATCAAAACTACCGATCTGCAGATAGTATACCTGTGTATTGATATCCGATTTAATCAACGACGATACCGTCTTCAGATCCTTTCCAAGCACCGAATCGGGGTACGCTGCTGCGGTCTTCCTGGCTTTACTCTGTTCAAAAATATAGTCGGCATTGTTGATCGTATCACCCAGGGTCTGATACAGATAGGCTACTGTCTCCTCTTCATGCTGATGTTTATGTTCCTGATAGAGTGTATTAAAGTACTCTTCACGGCTGGTCTGATAAAGCTTCTTGGGGTCTTTAAACGCGAACGCTTTTTTCTGTTTTCCTTTGAGGGCAAGGCTCAGCATATCATTCACTTCGAGCGCCTGCGTCGGATGACCGCAGTCGTAACAGGCCTGATCGAGGTAGCGGCCTATCCAGCCGCTCTCCAGATACTCGTCGCTTCGGCTCGCACTATGCCATATATCCATGCTGCGGAAATGCGATTTATTGGGATCGGGATAACCGACATTGTTGAGTACAGCCAGTTCGCCACGATCATAAAGTGTCTTGAAAAAGGGTAAAGCCGGATGAATGCCCGCTTCATCCGTAAGGGCCAGCGCATTATCGACCGCAATCGTCTGCCGTTCCCGAAAATAAATATCATTGCGTATCGGCACAATAGTATTCAGCCCATCATTGCCGCCACTAAGCTGCAAGATGACCAACACTTTATTTCCCCTTTCCAGTGCTTCGGGCGAGGACATGGCTTTTAAGAAATTGGGCAGCAGCAGCGATGCTGTTGCGAGCGTACCTGCTTTGAGAAATTGGCGTCTTTTGATAAACATGGTTTCCTATTTACGATTAACAAAGTTGATATTCGGGGATGCTCATGACTTCAATAATAGTTCTACGCCGGCTTCCACCAGCGTAGCTATCGCGCAGTTTCTTACCAAACGAAGGCTGCTGCGACAGCAAGAGCTCAAAGGGATCCCGGTCGGCAAATACAGCCTCGACCCCAGCCCAGTCAATGGATATTTTGGGATTTTTGTAGGCCTTAGCCAGCGCCCGCGACTGTTTTAAACCCATGTCGAGGTCGTCGTCATTCTGCGCATCAAGGTCCAGCGGGCGCAGGCCGGTCCATATCTGTGGAATCTGCATCCGTAGTAATAAGGTCGAGCTGTCGATCCAGGCTTTTCCCGACGGCCATCCCGCCACATTCGGCGGATACAAGAGCATCTGCCCCAGCAACTTTTGATAAACAATCAGGTTTTCAGGATTCGCTATTTCCATGGGTAACATGCGCATGATACCGGCCATGAGTTCTACCGGTGACTTTATTTTATTACCGACATTCTTGGAGTCGTAAAACCAGCTTGCTGTAAACATGCGGTCGAGCAATTGCTTGATATTGTATCCAGAATCGTAGAAATCTCTACCCAACGAAACGACGGTGTCCTGATCCACTTGTTCGTTGACTAGAAAACGGTAGAGTTTTGCTGTGATAAAACGGGCCGTAGCGGGTTGATCCAGTATAATATCCAAAACGGCATTACCGTCAAAATTCCCGGTTTTCCCCAGAAATGTTTTGCGGCCCGAGTCATGAAACTTTTTACGCTCCAGGAATTGGCCATCCTTATTATACGACCAGCCCGTAAATGCGCGTGCAGCTTCCCTTACATCCGACTCGGTATAGTTACCAGGCCCCATGGTGAAGAGTTCCATCACTTCGCGGGCAAAGTTTTCATTGGGGTGATCTTTTTTATTCTGCTGGTTGTTGAGGAAATTGAGCATCGCCGGAGCTTTGGAAACGGCAAACAGCAAATCCCGAAAATTTCCGAGCGCATTTTTTCTGATTTCGTTGAGGATCTGAGCGCTAAAATTGGAGTTGATAACCCGGCTAGCAAAATGGCCGTGCCAAAAAAAGGCCATTTTCTCCCTGAGCTGATCTTCGCTATGCACCATTTCATTCAGAAAGTTGAGGTTGATTTCAATATTACGCTTTCGGTTGAGCTGCTGCACCTGCTTTTTGTCTGCGGCATTCAACTTGGAAAGCGCATTATAATTGACGTCAGTCTGGTCCGTATTGAAACTGATGGGATGAAATTCATGTTCCTGAGCATATTGCTTCCAGAGTACTGCGGTAGACTGCTGTTCAAAAGTCGTAATCTGCTTTAGGCTCATCCCAAATCCGGCGCGATTTGCCAGGTGCATATTTTTTTTAAAATCGGACATCATCCTGTTTCCTTTTATACCTAAATAACGAATTATTTATAAATGTTTGCTTAGGGTAGATCCGATTTAACAAACATTAAGCTAAATTAACAAAGTGACTACCAGCCCGAAACTGCGACTTTAAGTTGGCCGCAATATGTTCTGCCCGCTTTTTTCATGAGAAACCGATACATTTTTAAGTTTGGTCCCCTTACATCACTTTCTCTACTAATTCATAGAGATCGTCAAGTTCAAATGGCTTTGCCAGAAAAGCATCTGCTCCGCATTCGTCGGCTACTCTTGGCGCTCTAGCACTAGCAGACATCATGATAATGGGCATGTGGCTATATTTTTGCCCAGTTTTTAGCTCGCGCACAAGTTCATCACCGGTCAACCAGGGCATCATTAGGTCGATAATCAACAAGTCAGGTTGCACAATTTCAATGAGGGCGATCAGTTCTGTGCTTTTTGATGTGCTGATCACTTCAACGCTGTCACTTTCTAAGGCAATGGCTAATACATCTAAAATAAGAAGTTCATCATCGCAAATGACTATTTTCTTTTTCATTTTTTCGAATCTTTAATACGTTTATAGTTTCCTGAGATGTGCCTTCGTGGTTATACAATAACCGCGTAAACCATTATATAGCAGACTTTGCATCTTGTAAACAGTACACTATAGACAGCCGAGGTTCCACTATAGTTTTAATAAAGACGAATCAAAATCAGCAATAAGATTCATCCGTACTAATGCATCTTTTCTTCGCTGTGTACGCGTGTATTTTCTATTTTTAGTCTATATTTGTAGGATCAACAATTATTAACATTTCTGATTATACACATGAACACACGCGTCCTATTTTTATGGCTATTGCTAAGTTTACCTATCTTAAATTTCGCCCAAAACTGCAATTGTGAATCCAATTTTTTGTGGGTAAAAAAAACGTTTGAAGAGAATGATGCCGGTTTTCAATACATCATCAGCAAGAAAGGCCGGGATGCTTATGAATTGCACAATGCGCTATATCTAAAAAAAGTAAAACAATTGCCCAATAATCAGGAATGTGCTACATTGCTCAATCAATGGATCCGTTTCTTCCGTAATGGACATATCGGCGTAAATTATATTGGAAAAACAAAGAACGTCAAAAAGGCTACCGAACAACATAAACAGCCGATCGAAAAGGACCTGAATCCATTAAACGCCACAAAGCCATTTTTCGAAAAATTAAATGAAAACACGGTTTACCTCCGTATTCCTGATTTTGAAATATCCGAAAAGAAGGCGATTGACAGCCTTATATTGGCCAACCGAGCAACCATCTTATCGACCGAAAACTTTATTATTGACGTCAGAAATAATCCAGGTGGAAGTGATGCGAGTTATGGTAGCCTTATCCCCTTCTTATACACGCAACCGATCAGAACCGTAGGTGCATTATTTTATTCGACTGATTTAAATAATCAACGCATGTTGGAGCTGAGTCAAAACCCCGATTTTGACGAGGAGTCTAAAAAAACATTCAAAAACTACTACGAAAAATTGCAGGCCAATAAAGGTGAGTATGTTGATTTATTCAATAAAAAAGTAAACATAACCAAGCTGGATACCATTCAGCCCTACCCCAAAAACATAGGAATCGTTATCAATGAAAATAACGGGAGCACGACAGAGCAATTTCTATTGACTGCCATGCAAAGTAAAAAGGTAAAATTGTACGGTCGAACAACAAAAGGGATGCTTGATATTTCTAATGTAAATATCGTCACATCTCCTTGTGGCGATATTGAACTGTATTATGGATTATCTAAAAGTTACCGTATTCCGGACTTCCCTGTAGACGATATCGGATTACAACCAGACGTCTTTATTGATAAAACCATTGATCCTAAGAATTGGCTAAATTTTGTGCGCGACCACCTCAATGGAGAATAGAATTAAGATAAAAAGTTTAGTTACATATAATTTTTTTTGTGAGCTGCTTTACGATGGGTATTCCGATGCCTGAATCGCCAAATTTTAGCGCCGGATCCATAAAAGAAGGTACATTTGCGTTAAAATTGTCCGGACGTCGAACAGGTCATCAACTCAACTTGGCACATCCTGTTTCATATTTTTTTTTGTATATTATCTCACTATGAAAATAGTAGACATCACAAAAGACACTTTAATCAGTGCTCAGAAAGAAGGATTTACCGTATTAATCACCAAATTTAATTCCGATCCGTTAAACCCAACCTGGATTGTCGACAAGGTTGAAAAAGACAAAATAGAAGCTAGCAAAAAGGCACTGAGCGAAAGCTACCAGCTATGCTATTCCCTTAAAGAAGCTATTCTAACGGTTGATAACCGCCCCTTCATCGGAAAGTTACAGCTAAGCCATTAATAGCGTTTGGTCAAGGTATAATCCAATGCACAATCAGCAGCATGTATTGATTCATAAAGTAGGTGAGCTAATGCATAACAAAGAGGATTACTGTGAAACATGCGTAAGAATTATTAAAGCATGATATTTTTTTAACCTAGCGGACCAAACTATCCTTAAGTTTGGTCCGCTTCCTATTTCTGCTTTTCCAACTCATTCAATCGCCTAGTGGCCTGATTCAACCTTAAAATCTAAAACTACGCATAGAACGTTTTCTCTATTAAATCTTAACGATCATCAAGTTGAAATGGCTCTGCAAGAAAAGCATCAGCTCCGCATTCGGCGGCAACTCTTTCCCCTCTAGCGCTTACTGACATTGGCAGAAGAAAATAAAAAACTTTGTTTTCCAATAATTTATAACTACATTTGAATAATAATCAGGCTTCTGCCATTACTTCTTCTGACACTTTTGAGTTTACTCTTTCTTCTCAGTCTTCGTTTTTCCAGCTGCTATTTTGTTATCAACATATAAAGTCAATTGCCTTTTTCAGATTGATAGTGTCAATACGAAAAATTGCAAACATCATTTTTTGTTGACAGATCGATTTATCCTTTACTAACGCGTATGGTTAAAGGAAAGGTATGCTGCAAAAGCGTTCTAATAAATACATAATTTAATACATATATACAATGCAACAAGGAACAGTAAAATTCTTTAATGACACCAAAGGTTTTGGTTTTATTACACCAACAGATGGCGGTCAAGATGTTTTCGTACACTCGTCAGGTTTAATCAATCATGTACGTGAAAACGATACTGTAACATTCGATCTAGAGAACGGTAAAAAGGGCATTAACGCAGTTAATGTGCGAATAGCATAATTAAGTAGGAAGTTTAAAAACTTCTTTAAGTTAAGTTCAGCAGATAACATAAATGTTATCTGTTTTTTTTTGTTAAAAAATTAGCCAAAAACGACGACCTAAGCCTCCTAATAGCCTACATTGCTATCAGCTCGCTGATAGCCTTACTTTTGTTCTGTTTCTCGGAACTGAAAATTGCGCGTTCCCCTGTTTTTTGTATCCGCTTTTTTCCTATATTTACGCGATAAATTTCAATAGAAATGACGAAAAAGAAGGCTATAGTTATTCAAGATAATGAAGATATCTTGAATATCATGGATGAGGTCTTAGTTGATGAGGGTTTTGATGTGATTCCATCGCTTACGACTGAACCAATAGAAGAGCTTGCAGATATTGATCCCGACATTCTTATAGTGGATGACCATATTAAAGGAAGTAAAAAAGGATCCGAGGTGATCAAGGAACTCAAAGCTGATCCAGATACCGAAGAGCTTCCATCTGTCCTGACATCGACAGCCAGCGATATTGCAAAAACCGCCGCCGAATGTAAAGCCGACGACTTTATTGAAAAACCCTTTGATTTAGATCATATGGTCGATGTGGTTAAAAGAAATAGTTAAAACAGCATAAAATATACCTGACCTACGGAGCGCTATAAAAGGGACTATACTTGAAACGCAAGTCACATTATACATGCCCGACAAAATAATCTCAAGAATATTTCTCTCCAGATCGCCAAGAAAAAGATCACTGTTTTTACAGGAGTCTCCGGATCGGGCAAGTCGTCTTTGGTCTTTGAAACCATAGGTGCTGAAGCCCAAAGGCAGTTCAGCGAAACACAGGGCAGTTTTATCCGAAACCGGCTGCAGCACATCGGCGTTCCGAATGTGGACAAAATCGACAACCTGAATGTCCCTATTATTATCAATCAAAAAAGATTGGGCGGTAACGCACGCTCGACCGTAGGAACGGCTACCGACATATATGCTTCCCTGCGCTTGCTTTTCTCGCGCATGGGAACACTCTTCCGTTAGCCAAAATATTGGCTATTATAGCTACTTTTATTTCATTTGTCTGCATGTTAAAATTAGTTTAAATGTAACAAGACAAAGTTCCACATCTACGAGCGGTCAGTTGTAGTTGAATCGTGGATATTTCTAACCAAATTGAGGGTAGATTTCAATATGGATAATTCACAAAAATAGATGCTAGCTAAAAACATAATAAATTTGTTTTAAAAGGTCGGTAATTAGATGGTTCAAGTTCCATTTTATAAATGATCAACAAGAGAACAAAACACAAGCGAATAATTTAATCGATGATCCAGTACAATCTAAATTCAGTTTGAAACGGAACAAAACACACTAGCAATGAGCTTCATGCATACTTTCGAAAACCTTTCAAACAAAATGTTTACGAACAAAGCCCTTCAATATTTAAAACTTTCGTATATTGCCGCACCTAATATCTACAACCGTGTACAACAAACTGAGTGATATAGAACTTATTGACCTACTCAATCAGTACGATCATAATGCTTATACAGAAATCTATGAACGATATTGGTCCGTTTTATATGTGCATGCCTTTCGTATATTACAACATGAAGATGAAGCATTGGATTCCATCCAGAATGTTTTTGAGAATTTATGGAATAAGGCTGGAAGTCTCGTCGTGCAATCTTCATTAAAAGCTTATTTATTTACCTCTGTGAGAAACTCTTCCTTAAATGCTATTGAAAAAAGCAAGACACGAAGTATGTATATAGATTCTTTAAATGAATTTGTGGATATTTACCGTTCGTCAACAGAGGAGGAATTATATTTTAAAGAGCTATTAAAAAAATTCGAATCTGAAATCGAAAATTTACCCCCAAAAATGCGTGAGATCTTCTTAAAGAGTAGAAATGAAGGATTGTCTTACAAAAAAATAGCAAAAGAGCTGAATATAACTGAGAACACGGTAAAAACAGTTCTTCACAGAGCAGTTTTACAGTTAAAAAAGAAGCTAAACACACTAATAACATTCCTTTTCTAAAATTTTTTGATTTTTTTTCTAAAATCAACGTATACTTTCACTCTTTCCGCCTGTCTTTATATTATAGAGTTTAGACTATAAAGAAATATATGGACAACAATAAAGCTGAAAAGCTTCTTGAAAGATATAATAAAGGTAAATGTACCATAGAGGAAAAAAAATTAGTTGAAGACTGGTACCTCCATATGCTGAATAAAAATGAGCATATCACAGCATCGTCTGAATTGTATAAAGTAAAAGCCAAATTGGACAGCCGTCTCTTTTACCAAAGAAAATCTAGGGTGTTCTACCGCTATGCTGCCGCTATTCTTGCATTTGCAACATTCACTGGCATACTTTACTATTCACGTGATCTGCTTCAGAAAGCACCAAACCAGAAGATTGATAATAAAGAAATTGCTGCCGGAGGGAATAAAGCTATCCTCATACTCGCAGATGGAAAACAATTTGATCTAAGCTCGTCAAAAATAGGTACTATCACACAACTGAGTGGAATAAAAGTCGACTGCGATACTGTTGGGCAGATAACTTTCAATGTTCAAGATAGATCACTTAAATCTTTCTCTGAAAAGATGAACAGCATTGTAACTCCAAAGGGAGGCCAATATAAAATCATCCTTGAAGATGGCACCAATATTTGGTTGAACGCGCAGTCTATGCTAAAATTTCCTGAAAGATTTGCTAAGGATAACCGCTCGGTCGAACTAGTTGGAGAAGCCTATTTTGAAGTTGCGAAAAATAGAAATAAACCTTTCATTGTTAGGACTAAAGAACAGAATGTAAAAGTACTGGGAACCCATTTTAATATCAGCTCATACGCTGATGAGCGTATAGCCCGTACGACGCTTATTGAAGGCAGCGTCTCAGTAAGCGACAATATCTCACATCGATCTGTTGTATTAAAACCTGGAGAGCAGATCCTGATCAGTGGAAATTCAATAGCAGTCAAAAAAGTAGACACTCAGGTCGATGTGGCCTGGAAAGAAGGAGACTTTATTTTCAAGAATGAAAATATTGAGAGTATTATGCGAAAGGTCTCCCGATGGTACCAAGTAGATGTGGATTTCATAAGCAAGAAGGAAGATATCACCTTCAGCGGTATGATATCCAAATCAAACAATCTGTCAGCTATACTGACAATGCTGGAATCAACAGGACAGATCAAATTTAAATTAACAGGAAGGAGGATATCTATTATAATGTAAACAAATTGATAAACTACTTGAGAAAAGAAATCTGGAATGCGCTAACATCCCAGATCAAAAAACTTTGGATCAAGTAGTTAAATAGAAGCTCGAACTCAATTCAAATCACTAACCCAAATTAATCAAATATATGATTTTTAAATTTATTCCCGTTGAAAGACGGAGATTCTTTATGCGAGTAAATTTATCACTTGTTTGCCTTGTCGCCATGGGGGGGCTCCAGGCATATTCCAAAACCTTTGCGCAGATTTCAATTCAGCGCCAGAACATTACACTGCCACAATTATTTCAGGAAATTCGCAAACAGAGTGGCTACGACTTTTTTTACAAGGAAAGCTTATTGTCGGATAAAGATCCTGTAAATATTCAAATGCAGAATGCCTCTATTGAGAAAATCCTAGATTATTCGCTAAATGGAAAGTCCCTCACTTACGATATCAAAAACAGAATAGTTGTTATTAAACAATTAGAAAATAAGCAGCGAAATATTGTTGGAAGGGTTATCACCGAAGATAGATCGCCTCTATCTGGAGCCAGCATTAAAGTAAAGGGCCAGCCAAGAGTATTTTTTACAGACGAGAATGGTCATTTCTCTATATCCGCATCGAATAAAGTAACAGAACTTATAATTTCATATATCGGCTATAAGGACTGTATTGTCAGGCCCGGTGATGAATTTATGGAGATTAAGATGGCCAAATTGGATAATCAGTTGGCCGAAGTGAATGTAATTTCGACTGGTTACCAGAAGATCAAGAAAGAACAGCTTACGGGTGCTGCCTCCACATTAAGCGAAAAGGACTACCAACAGCGGGTAGCCGTAACCGGTAACTTTCTAGAAAATCTGGAAGGAAAAGTCCCAGGACTAGTCTACAATAGTATTTCTGGAGAACTTTCCATTCGTGGTGTCAGTACTTTTGACGCAGTAAAAAAACCACTTATCGTGTTGGATGGTTTTCCTACTGAAATCGACATAAACTCCATAAACCCAACTGATATCATATCAGTGAGCGTGTTAAGGGATGCAGCCGCCGCTTCAATTTACGGTGTCCAGGCATCAAACGGTGTTATTGTTATAGAAACCAGAAGGGGAAAATCCGGTAAACCAACGTTCACTTTTAGAAACACTTTTGCTTTTGATTCAAAGCCCGATTTCGATTATATGCGCTATCTCGATACAAAGGAATTCATAGACTTACAGCGTGATATGGTCAGTACAGGCGGTGACGATAGATATTTTTACTCAGATTATAACCCAATTGACCAAGTTACAAGTATACTATTCGATCTTAAAGATGGCCTTATAGATAACAAGCTTGCAGAAGAGAAAATTGGCGCTATAGCTTCTTACAACAATCTTGCGGAGTATAAACGGTTATTTTATAGACGTAGACTTGTCAATAACATCAATTTTGATATCAGCGGAGGTACAGAAAAAAGCACATATCTAATTGGTGTCAACCATATCGGAGAAAGAGCTCAGAAAGTAGGTACAGATAATAAAAAAACCATTTTAAATGTTGCCAACACTTACAAGTTCAACAAGAATATTTCATTTGATTTTAAAGGAATTTATTCAAATAACAGAATAAAAAATGGTACTACACCAGATTATAGTGACCTCCTCCCCTTTGAGAGGATTGTCGACGAAAATGGTAATGCACTCCCGGCTACTTTTGGTGAATTCAGAGAAAAATTTTATGTAATAAATAAAGATTATAACGAGAGAGCCCAATCCCTAGGTTTGTATGACCAGCTTTATTACCCATTCGGAGAATTGTCCGCTACGACTCAAAAGACATCACTCAATTCTTTCAGGGCACAAGGCCGCCTTAATGCCAAAATTACTGAGTGGCTAAATATCGATCTTGGCGGCGCTATTGAAAATGAACAGGGTGTGAACGACCTGCTTAAAACAGAAGATTCTTATAGAGTAAGGTATCTGGTAAATACTAAGGCAAAAAAAGATCCAGCAAATGGAACCCCTTTATTCACTGACCTGCCTCAGGGAAATTTTCTGACAAAAGAAACACTTAAAAATACAGCTTACACCCTACGTGCTCAGGCAAATCTCAATTACGAAACAAAAGATAAAAAACATAGTATTTCGGGAATCATTGGTATTGAACAAAGGCAAGTAAAAGCTGAATCATTTAAAACAACATTCTTTGGTTACGATGACCAGTCTCTTATCAATAAACCTGTCAATCTTCAGGTGCTTAATTCAAGGATAGAACCAGCCTTCAAAGAAGTCGGAGACTACGGATCAAGTTTTAATAGCAATGACTATTTTGGAGAAAAATATAGCGACAGAAGGTTCCGTTCATTTTATGGACAAGGAACTTATATGTTCAAGCATAAATATATCGCTACTGGAAGTATCCGTATAGACCAGTCTAATCTGTTCGGAGTAGACGATAAGTATAAAAACAAACCGCTTTGGTCATTAGGAATGAATTGGCGTATGGGCGAAGAGGAATTTATTAAATCTGTTTCCTGGATCAATTCATTACAGATTCGGGCCGCCTCCGGCTTTAACGGCAATGTTCCAAGTAGCTTTAACGGACCTTTCCTGATCCTAACATCCGGACTTAATAATAGGTTTAACACTTCAGAGGTCTTTTATGATGTACTATCACCTGAAAACCAATCCATCCGCTGGGAAACAACAACTAACTACAATCTGGGGTTAGATTATGGATTATTAAAAAATAGAATATCAGGTTCTGTAGACCTTTATTATAAAAGAACAAAAGATGTATTTGGTACGATGTCCGCAGATCCAACATTAGGATTTAACCAATATAGTGCTAATACGGCTTCTATTGAGAATAAAGGTCTTGAAATATTACTGACTAGCGTAAATATTGATAAGAGCATCTTCAAATGGCGAACAAGTGCAACTGCATCCTTCAATAAAAATAGGGTTATTGAAGTACAGGCAAAAGATAAAACATCATCCCTAGATATCATATCAGGCACAGACCTACAGAAAGATTATCCAATGAATGCACTATTCAGTTATAGATACGCTGGACTGAATAATTTAGGACACCCTGGAGTTTACGATAGAAACGGTATTGTGTTAGTTTTAAATACATACGACGATGCCGTCATTGATGTCGATTTTGATGATCTGGTCTACAGTGGCACAACAAATCCCAAGTATGTGATCGGTCTCAATAATCAGTTTTCTGTAGGTTCTTTCGATTTGTCTTTTCTTTTTATGTATTACGGTGGCCATGTTATGAGAGTCCAACAGCCCAATCCTGATGAACTACAGAGCGGAAATGCAATAAAAGGCTCTTCAAACTACTGGAAAAAGCCAGGAGACGAGCTTGTAACAGCAATACCGGGACTCCCTGAGTATGGAACTCCTGAGGACTTTATGTATTCCGCGCGGTATGGGTATACATACGGAGACAGATATGTACGTAAAGCAGACTACATTCGGCTGAGAGATATCATCTTAACCTACAATTTGAAAAATGACTTCCTGCAAAAGGTCGGTCTATCCAATACTCAATTTAGGTTTCAGGTTCAGAATCCATTCAAATATACATTTAGTGGAAATGATATAGACCCCGAATCAATTGATAGACGGACAGGAATAAGGACTCTGCCACAAACTTCATTTTATAGTTTGACATTTTCCACTACATTCTAGCTTTTGTTCGGAAAACAAAAAAGATAAATATCGAAAAATATGACTTTAAATTGGCTAATAAGTTCCATAAAACAGCCAAACCCATCTTCCTGATGGAATAATACATTATAAAATGATGAAAAAAATACTATTGAAATTTTTGATTTTATTAACACTACTAGGTATTCTATCCTGTGGAGACTTTCTGGAAGTAAAGCCCAAAGGTGTAGTCCTGCCGGAAAAATTGACTGACTTTGAAAGCATGTTAAATTCCTTCACAATGACCCAGTCTTTTCCTTCTGCCCTACTTTATTGTACAGATGATTATTATGGCACTTATAGCGCCAAAGATAAAAGTGTCAACGCCAACCTATATTTCTGGCGGGAGGAAAAAGATATTAATGACCAGGTGAGCCCGGTTATCTGGGGGCAATTGTACAGGATCATCTACGATGCAAACGTTATCATCAACAATGTAATGTCTGCTACCGGCAGCAATGATCAAAAGAAAAAAGAAGTGCTGGGAGAGGCTTTATTAGCTCGTGCAGATGCCTATTTTACACTCCTAACAGTGTATGCAAAGAGCTATAATATAAATACTAAAAATACGGACCTAGGACTACCATGGGTAACAACGACAAATGTAACTGATAAAGTCCCCCCAAGAGCATTAATCCAGGATAATATAGACAGTATTGTCAATAACACCCTGCGTGCAATTGACTGTTTGCCATTAAATAATGTAAATCGCTACAGAGCAACAAAAGGTGCCGCAAAAGGATTTCTTTCAAGAGTCTATCTATATATTGCCGACTATACTAATGCCGAAAAATATGCCCTGGAAACTATGGCCGTAGCCCATAAACTAACGGATTATAATACAATTAAGTCAAGTGATGACCTACCTATTGCCGATCTTGATCCTGAAATTTTATGGCAGCGTGGAAGTGAAGATAGAAATGTCCCGGTATTTATGTTGTATTCTGATGAGTTAAAAACATATTTTGATGAAAATGATCTAAGATACAGCATTTTGACGATCAGTAACAACAAAGGAATCAATCGAGGGGGAGCATATGGGGAAGCAAATTTTGGAATAACTTTTCCGGAAGTTTATTTGACCCTTGCTGAACTGGCGGCTCGTTCTAACCGTACCGCTGCTGCTATGGAATATCTAAATATAATCCGGAAAGTTAGAATAAAGGCTTCTGCTTATCAGCCCGCTACTTCACTGAATAAAGATGATGCTTTAAAATTGGTATTGGCAGAAAGGAGACGGGAATTAGCTTTTGGAGCCACACGCTGGATGGATATGAAAAGACTGGATAGAGATGGCCTGATGAAAGACGTCAAACGTATTAACAGGGAAAATTCTGAACTTCAGGAGACATTAACGCCACAAAGTAATCGTTACACTTTTCAGATACCAACTCGGGTGAGAAAATTCAATCCCAACATGCAAGTCAATTAAATGAACATAAAAAAATTAAACAAGATTTTTATCACATGAAAAATATAACACTATTCCTATTTTTATTCTTGAGCATTTCCGCTTTTGCTCAGTCATCTAAGCCAGTCCTTGTTGACGATTTGGTCCCAGAAAAATATAAGATTTCAAATAACTACTTTCCAATTATAAAAGGTAGCTATCTATACAGTATATATGCATTGTCAACAAGTGATTTTATCAGTAAGGCAAGATCGCTACAAAAAGATATCAACGATACTTTTACTAATGAAACGGATACAGTTGCCAAAGCTTTAAAAACAAAAGATGTAAATTATTTCATCAAGGAGGTCGCAGACACTTACCGCAGAGGATATGGAGAAGATTCTGTTTCTTTGGAAGAATACTATAGACTTATTGGAGCAAAAGCAGATAAAAAGCAGCTGGATTCGGCCTATCAAAAAGCATATCCAAAGAAAATGAGCGAAAGTGACAAATTGCTATTGCAAAATTTCATCGCTGAAACTGAAGAAAATGTCAATGATGAGGACATGTTTAAAAGGTCTGCCAGCTACAGGGAATGGTTAGAAAGTAGAATCATCAAATTAAAGCAAACTAAATATAACGAAGAATCCCCCTTAGGGTATGACGGCGAATACATCGTCCAACTGAATGTCATCAATAGAGAAATTACCAACCCATTTATGAGGGAATATCTTAATTTTGACTATACCTGTTCTATTTTAAAAATGGTAAAAAATATTGAAGCGAGAGAACAGGCCTACTCTAATTTTATGAAGGTGGTTGTAAGCCCCTATTATAAAGATGAAGTATCAAAGGTATACGCTAATTTTAGAAAAACAGCTGATAATAAACCATCTCCGGAGTTCAATTTTAAAGATGTAAACAATAAAAGCGTATCCCTTAAAGATTTACGGGGCAAATATGTATACATAGATATCTGGGCAACCTGGTGTGCCCCTTGTAAAGCTGAGATTCCTTATTTGCAGAAGATAGAAAAGTTATATCACAATAAAAAAATATCCTTCGTAAGTATTTCTGTTGACAGAATGAAAGATTATGAAAAATGGTCAACTTATGTAAAATCCAACAACTTAGGGGGAACACAACTTATCGCTGATAAAGACTTTAATTCAGATTTTATAAAAGATTATAACATCAGTGCAATCCCTAGATTTATTTTAATAGCCCCTAATGGAACAATCGTATCTGGAAACGCAAAAAGGCCATCAGACCCGGAACTAAAAAAGCAATTAGATAAAATACTTTAAAATAAAAAGATTAACCTCTTGTGTACGATTAAAAAGTAAACAAGAGGTTCTCTTATGACCACTAATCCTTGAAAATAATGTATATTTCGAGTACTCTTTCCAATATTTATCCATATCGAAATTACGCTCTGGATATACTTGAACAAGCTGACAGATCGTACTCCCGAGGGAAGAGATGTCATACGCTTGACGATTAAACCAAATTCTTCAGAGCAATAGCTTCAATCCAACAGAAATATTCCGTCCCGGAAGGGGGGCAAGATATTTGAGTATGGAATTTTGCGGACGTGCTTCTACATTCAATAGGTTATTTCCCGAAATATAATAGACGAATTCATACTTTTTTAGATTTACCTTATAACCTAATTGTCCTGATAACAAAGAATAAGCTGGCATCGGCGGCTCAATATTGATGTTTTTACCCAAATAACGTTGTTTCAGGTACTGATCGAAATTGGCGTTCCCAAAAAACTTTTTAAATTGAAGTGCAACCGACATTCCATACCTACTGGTTGGTAGGTTGGGCATAAAGTCACCCTCTGCCCATTTGCGCATGTTGTCATCCGAAGTATTTATATTTTTGACGAGATCAGCGAAAACATTTAACGCTACATGACAATCTGCGGCCCATGCATAGGTATAGCCTCCCTCTAGCTCCCAGCCCTGAATTTCGGTATCTGAAGCACGCCATTCCTTGACCAAAAAACCTCCAGAACGAGAAATGCCTGTATGGGCCAAATAAAGGTAATCTTTAAAAAAACTACGGTAATGCGTCGCCGACCATTTCAATCCACCATATTTTACCCCTGCGGATAGCTCATACGAATTTGAGCTTTCCTTGTTCAGTCGATCATCTCCATTTTCTTCTACCAGGATTGCAAAATGATCATTTCCGGCATAAAGTTCATTGACCCCCGGTGCGCGTTCTGCGTGTGAAAATGTAGCTTGTACATAGGCCATATCAAAAATTGAATACTTGATATCTCCCGAAAAATGGTTTAAGCTAAAATCTCGGGCTGAAAGATTACCTCCGGCCATCCCCCTGCTGCGCTGATAAGTGGGATCGCTCAATGTACGCCGCGCAACCCAGTCGTGCCGATAGCCTACATGAAAGGCAACTGGATTAAGTTCTATTGTCTGCAAGGTAAAGATACCTCCTTCCCGACTCAGATTATTGGGGATATAACGCCGATCGCCCTCGCCCCTTAAGGCCACAAATGAAAAATCAACCCCACTCGTCCCAGACCAAAAAGGGTTAAACTGCTGCGTTATCTCCGATCGAAGCGCATGACGCTCACTATCGAACTTATTGACACGGTACCTACTCAGGAGCTCCCGGTCTTCCGAAACCTCACCGCGGTAATTAAATTTAACCGCCGAGATCAACTGTGTTTTTGGCTTAAAAGCAGATTCTACCTGCCAGGCATATGAATAGCTGCGCGTATTGATCGGTTCATATATCGGGGTCCAAACTGTCGTGTGACTATGGACAGGCTTATTGCGCTGCGCAAAACCGGGAATACCATAATAGCTTTCAAGCGCGTAAAGCCCCAGACCTAGTTGAAAGTTGTCTCTGATATAGCTGGCACCTGCATTGACAGCATTTCTCTCGGCATGGCTATTGGGCATCACGCCAGGCTTGACCGGTGCGTAATCTGTAATCCCATGAACGACTTCAGTGTAAAGTGGCGTGTTGGGATCCTGCCCAGCGACATATTTGTCATTTTGAGGGTTTAGGACCTTTGATCCATTGATAAATGAATAATTTTCAAAGGTATACAGATCGGCCTCCGATAAGTCCCACTTTGGATCGCCCATATGCTCGATCACGAACTGGCTCAAATAGGGATATAGCGTCAGATTTCGAATGGTCTCCCGATCGACATTTACCTGTGCCATTGCAGCGGTCAAATGATCGATCTTTGGATCATAAGCAATGGCTGCTTTTGTATTGCCCGGGATCTTGAGATTTCCGTGCCTGAGCCTCATTGCGCCAATATGTGCCACCCAGTACTTTCCAATGTTTGCATTGAAAGCCAGCGATTGGCTATTGCCATTATTCTTTCCTAACTCCGCACTGGCCTGACCTGTAATCTTCTTGGGCAGACGATTCATCGGAATGGTGTTGTCTTTCACATTGACCGCTCCACCAATGGCCTTTCCGCCGAATAATACAGTCGCAGCACCCTTGTACAATTCTATTTCGCGTAGATTGTCCATATCGAAACTGGGGTTTATGTTTGGACTGATTCCCGACAAATCATTGATCGAAAGTCCATTGGATAGCACACTTACCCTGCTACCACTTAGACTCCGTATCATGGGCATACCAGAATTGGGGCCAAAAGAAGCATTTTGTATCCCAGGGATATGGCTCAATGTTTCACCAAGCGTTTGTGCCTGTATACGATCCAGCTGCTTTCGATCAAGCCTCGTCTTTTGCCCATGGCCCGGTACAAAGCCAGTGGTCTCCGCGGTCGGAAGCGTATAGCTTCGCAATGTATCCACTGCTGGTTTACGCTGTGATCGCACTGTTTGTGCGATAGATAATAGCATTAGAGATGCTAAAAAAACTTCTTTCTGATACCTCAACATCGTGTAGCCTATTCCTGTTTGAGCTGCAAAATTAAAAAAGAAAATTACAAATGCAATATAGTTGCATTAATAATTTGCAATCACTACCTTCGTCAAAAATTTACACCACATGAAATACATCAACACAAAAATCGCCGTTGCGGCGGCACTGATTCTGATGCTCGGAGCTGCATCATCCTGTAAAAAGGAAACAGCGCCAACGCCCACTGAGATCTCGCTTTCGTTACCATCGCAGGTCAACCTTCGCTACGGCGAAACACAGGAAATTAATCTGCCGAAAGACCTATCTACAAACGCAGGACTTACGTTCAGCTTTGACTTTTCCCAGATTGCAGACATCAATTTGGGCAACGGGATTAAACTCAGTGATAAATTGAACCAGGCCATCAAATTTGATAAAGAGAAACAAAGCATACTGATTAACAGCTCCCTACTCTATCCAAACGGAGCTCAATCGAGCAGCGCACGGATTCCCGATGATTATAAAGTCACTGTCATAGCCAAAGAATCTCAGGACAAAGTTGTAGGGAAAGAAAGTTTTTCGCTCAAGATAACGGCTGGATCTATTGCTATCAAAGGTTTAAAAAATGGCAACGAGTTGCCTTATTCATATGTACTGTATAGCGACCAATCTACTGATTTTGAAATCGATCCGCTGGGCCTGCCAACTGCTGGCGCGAGCTTTCAGTTGGTTAAAAAGGATGGACAAGAAAACATTGCTTCAATAATAGGTACGCATATCAAATTATCAAAAGATGCGGGAGATCCGGAAAAAAAAGCTGAAAAGTCGTTCGAGTTGACTCCCGAGCTTATAAAAGATGGCTTTCCTGTCGCCGCCACGACTTTCAGGGTCATTCTGATTCCACAAATTAAATTTTTGTTTGGGCAATATTATCCCGATCTAAACTTGACCATAGACTTTAGTCTAATCCATATCGGACTCTCAAATGGTTATGTCTCTGCAGCGCCAACACTGTATCCCGAAAAATATAAATCTGCTTTTGAACTGGTTTCAATACAAAAAGATGGACTCGCATTTACAGATAGCGAAAAGCTGTTTAGTGTAAATGCCCAAACAGGCGTCGTTTCCGTGAAAAAGAGCGACAGTTTGAAAGCTGGCAACTATAAGGTGACCATAAAGGCCGTGACAACGACGGGGCTAGAATTTACGGCGAGCCTCACTTTAGCCATGTCTGAAGGATAATCGTACTATCCTGGTTTCATCCACAAGCAATACTACTGATAAAAGCGCACTCCTGCAGTGCGCATTTATCGTTCATGCCATCACGTATCACTTTCGGTCCCTATTTTTCCATTTACCGATCATGTGGCTTGTCAGAAAACTGACGAGGGTACCCAGCGCAGCTGTCAACACCGTTTGCAGCAAATCGCCCAGGGAGATACTGGCCCAGATGGAACAGATCGTTCCGCCAAGGGCAGAGATGCGGATATCATTGATTTTCATCAGCATCACTCCTTTCTTTGGGCGACATCGGCAGCTCGGAATTATTTACAGCTGGCTGCGTGGCAGGGGGAGCTTCGTCGCTTAATTTGCGCCCAATGGCATCATCAGTAGAACTTTCAGGCGGCGGCTTCTCCTCTTCCATAACTGTTTCCAATATCCCCAGACCCACAGCGATATATTTCAAGATGTTCCCCGCCTTTCCGGGCCATTTTACAGGAGCCGCAAGAACCACCTGCAGCACCTTTCCTATTTTTTTTAAGATTTTTTTCATACCTATTCGTTTTTAAAAACATTCCCTTCTTTATTCGAGCAATATAGGAGGACAAAGAATTGAAAGCCTGCTATTACTACCACCAATCTCTCCTAATACCAGCCTCGATAAATCTGCAGGTAAAGGAATAGAAAATATAGCGTTCTGACTGTCAAGCTTTGGTGGAATGACACCAAAGAATGCAATGATCTATTCCATACCTGCATTTATCGAATATTCAAATACACTTCATCCCCCATATCCCACAGGCTATACACTAGCGCTTTAAGTTTTGCTAAAGCCTTGCCGCTGTAATCCCCTCGACCTTCACCCGTTAAGGTGGTAACCGGAGCAATGCAGCCCTGCAATTCCAGGAGCGCATTGTTGGCCGCATGGATTAGGATCGCCTCCCGGCCCAGCACTATCGGGATGCCAATTTGTTCCCCATGTTTGGCATAACGCCGCTTTTCAAGTTTATATTGCCCGATGGGGATACAGCTAATCCGCGGAATATTATTTCTTTCGGGTAGCTCGATTGTATGGCAGATTTCTTCACCCTGATAGGTGATGGTTCCATTGGTTCCCTGTGCCCCATATTTCCGTTGGAGCAGCAGGACATGTTTTGTTTTCATTTTGTTGAATAACCAAGATATTTTGACCGTGCATACTTTGTACCCTTCCGGTCTGACAGCAGTAGATAAAGATGGAATCCATCCTTGCGGAATCCTTCGGGAATTGGCACAATTACGCGTCCTTCCCGCCGTTGCCAAACCTGCTCATTGACGTACGCATAGCCTTTCTCCACCTGATAGGCACAGAGTATAAGGCGGTCATCCGATTCAAGAAATCTCGAATACCGTACCTCATGCGTCAGTTCAATAGAATCGGTATAACGATTTATGCTTATGCCATATAGACCGGGCAGAGAACCTTCACTGAGGCGTACCAATGCAGGATCGACTACTGGTCCGTCCTCCTCCTGTCTGATGGCCACCTTAAGCAAATACCCAAGGGCCAATCCCCCTGCGAGACTGTTCTTTCTTTTGGCCATCTCGGAAAATCCGTTTTTGACCAATCCATTTAAGGGCGCCAAAAACGCCACCCCCGCTTTGAAGGCCGCACGTACTCGTTGCTGTCCGGGACTGATTGTCTTTTTTGCCATAATTAAGCGGTTAAAAAGGGACTGAGCCCGATCGGCTCAGCCCACAGTTCACTAAATAAGCTGTATCTCGCCTAGATACACACTTTTCGAAACCCGGGTTTTTGACCGATTGGACAAAAACAGCCAGGTATGCACTGAACCTGTAGCTAGGTGATCGGGCACCAGAAAGGTCACCATCCCCGTCGATCGTGTGCTCGGTGCCGGCGTTGAAATAAACTCATCTTTTTCGGGATGATAAGCCAGCACATAAACCAAGTCATCCCCAAAGGTTTCGAATGTTTCACTTGCACCTGTTGACCAGGTAAAGATCAGTTCACCCGAGTCATAGGAGACTGCGACCGTACCGCCCCCGTACAGGCCGCCATCCGAAATACTGATCTTCGCATAGTCAAGCGCGAAATCCGGGTAGACACCCGTAATCGCCATTTTTTGATTGAATTGAAATGCGGCATTCATCGGGGACACTTTCTCGGTGTTTTTACCGCCGAATCCGATTTTCAGAAAGACATTGATCGGCAGCAGAAAACGCATCAGCGTCCTGAACTTTTCCTGCTGCATAAGCTGTGCTTCTGATGCGGGCTTCGTTCTTTTTTTATAAAGCCCTTTGATGTAGTTGATGCTCTTCCAGCTGCTTCCAATTATAGAGCCGGCTTTACCCTTAAAGCCACCATTTGCTCCGTTTACAATAGTTCCCATGTGTTAAAATCAATCTTTTTTTATACCGGTATTTCTGATTGACATAACAAACATAAAACACTTTAAATCAACAACAAATACACAAAACACATTAGACCGACAGCTGACCGAAAGGCATCGAAAAACTGACCGATTACAGACCTGATTTGATTTCACCTTAAGTTTTTTTTGACCACAAAATTGCCTACATTTGACTGCTAAATGATAGCAAATACAGCAGCAATTATCTTGGGATTTTATAGCATTCCATTAGCTGGATCGATAAAAAAACTCGGTTAAACTTCATTGATTATGGATCATAACATCAGCCTTGAAAATGATATTTTTAAGCATATTCCGCTAGAGCAACACATAGCGATTCAACAATACTTTAAATACAAAACCTACAAAAAAGCCGCTTTTATTATTCAACCGAATGATCTGGTAAAAGATCTGTATTGGATACAATCCGGATTGGTCAAACTCTCCTACGAAGATGAAAATTGCAGGGAGCATATCTTATCATTTGCCTTCGACTGCCGAATTATTCCAAAATTTTGATCTATTTCAAGCATGGGCTCAAAAGAAGCAGCTACAGCAAGCCTCCACTGTGATGGAAGTAAAACATCTTTTTGAAACACTTCTGGTTGAACTAGAGGTTACTGCGGTCAAATAAAATCAATCATTCGATTACCTACAACTGGCTATTGATTACGGCCAAATACCTGCCTTCGATCGTATTTTCATCGGTATTTCATCGGGTACTGATCGGATTATCCCGATGAAATCCCGATGCCATCCCGATGAAAACAGCAGGAAAGGTAGAAGCTGATCAAGAGAAAGACCGAAGAAGATCGGGATGTGACTAAAAAACGTCTCCCCGTTAAGGGAGACGTCCGAAGAAAGTAATCGTATACAGGTAAAAATCGATTGATCGAGCAGGCTATAGGCCTCGGTAGCTCCTGCGCAACCGCTCCACATCCGTATCGCGATAATAGCGCTTGTTGCGCTCGCGCTTCGCGATGCAGATATAGCCATCGCGCTGCAGCCGATAAAGTGTTTCGGTAGAGATGCCGACATGTGATTTGACATATTCGGCATCACGCAGCAGCACATTTTCCGCTTCCAGCTGCTCCCGTAGCTCGAGATAAGTTGCCAACTGACGCTTTACAGCCAACAGTTCCAGCAAGATCAATTTTTGGGCAAAGGAATGCCCGGGACTTATGGAAAAGCCCTTGAGATACTGATTTTTACGCATAATGTATAATTGGGGTTTATAAAAGTAGTTTGTCTACATTATTCATTCAGCCGTTTCCACCCTGCATCGCTAACGTTTATAACAAGATCCGTCCGATCCGGCAAGGTAAGCTTACGATCGGCCATGCCCGTTACGAAATCGATATTCACAATAAATCCGCGATGGACACGCACAAATATACTTTTGGGCAGCATGGCTTCTGCCTCATCCATGGTGAGACGATAGCTGAAGTCTTGCGCCGGATTTCGTAAATGGAATACCGCATAATTTTTCTGGGAAGATACGGCGACGATATCATTAAATTTGACCAGTCGGTCCATATCCTTGAAGCTAAACCATTTTCCAGTGGGTTCTATATTGATATCAACTTTGATATGGATATCTTTTTGCTCCAGTGCATGTTTAAAAGCCATATACAGATCGGGAAAACTGACAGGCTTAATCAGATAGTCGGCCACGGAAAGCTTAATGCCCTGATAAGCATACTGCTCGGTTTTTGTATAGAGAATCACCGGCGGTCTTTTGTCGGCAGGTAATGTATGATAGAGATCAATGCCAGACATCTGCGGCATCTCCACATCGAGCAGCAGTACATCAGGTGGACTTTCAATCACTGCATT
This sequence comes from Sphingobacterium sp. UBA3519, assembly GCF_002377215.1. Classification (NCBI taxonomy): domain Bacteria; kingdom Pseudomonadati; phylum Bacteroidota; class Sphingobacteriia; order Sphingobacteriales; family Sphingobacteriaceae; genus Sphingobacterium; species Sphingobacterium sp. UBA3519. The sequence continues at coordinate 13,768 of NZ_DFPI01000004.1, read as the reverse complement.
AAATCCTTCTATTGCTTTTGTAAAGCTTCTGATTTCCCCTACCTGATGAATCTCCCGAAATCCCTTTTCAGCGATCCGGATATCGTAAGGTTCATCATCGATAATCATTACATCGTATTTTGCCATGTTATTGGTTATTAAAAGTAAGTGTAACCATAAAGTACTTTTGGTTTTGAATGGTATATTCTAAAGTAATCAGCTGGCTTTTCATGGTTTCAAACAATTTATTCACCAATTCAAGCCCCTTCCCTGTTCCTTTCTCTAGATTATCCGAAGCTATTCGGTTGCAGATCTGCAGTTGCAGCCCCCCGTCAGTCTTTAGCCACTTCAATCGGATATATTCCGCTGGATCATCAGGACTGTAGGCGATGGCATTTTCTATCCAGGTCATGATAGTTAAAGTCGGGATTGACCGATTCATCACTTTTCTGTTTAAGAATTCTTCCCCTTCCACGATAAAGCTTCGGTCTTTGCTATAGGAAATCAGGCGTTTTGAATAGGCCCACTCTTCACCTACAGGAACAAGCACTTTGGGATTAGCGATCTTATCGCTGACATACTGAAAAAAATCGAGGCTGCTGCTGCGAACAGTTATGGACTGCTCATTTAAGATGTTATGCAGTTTACGTAAAAAATGGCCCGACAGCAATTGCACGTTGGTTCGGTCTTTGAGTTCTTTTTGTACTGCTTTGAACTGTAAGTTAATGTAAAATTTTTCCCATCCAAAATAATCAGCTGCATAAATCACTATAAAGAAAAGAATCGCTGTGATAATTTTTGCTATTAATACAGGTTTGTGTTCCGGCAGCCAAGGAGCAGAGAATCCTTCAATAAAATGCGGGACAAGATCATAAAAGTAGTATTTAACGACGGGATAGGATGAAACTAGGCAGGCCAAGATGAGGACAAGGCCAAACCAATAATATTTCCTATGCGGTATTACAATCCTGTAACCCAAGTAAAGTATACAGAAATAAAGCTCATAAGGAACTGTTAACAAGGTAAATGTGAGCGGCGTAAAGCGATAGAGCTTAGCCGCATTTACGAGGACAAAACCGATAAGCATGACTATTAAAGCTAAAGACATACGGCGAAACGGACTATGATAGCACGTGTTTAAATTCAATTTAGAGATCATAATTGTTCAGTTTAAGGTTTCGCCAAAATAACAATTAACTTATAGAAAATCAATCCGTAACTCTAAAAAACTGTCTGTTGTTAATATCAAACAAATATTTCTTTTGCTGATACAGCAAGGGTACCATCCAGCTTCCCTGTGCTTTAATTCCTTTATTACCGACAGCCAAATGACCGTTATAGAGATGGATAAAAGCCCAGTTTTCCCAGTAGATCCAGCCCTGTTTCATCATCTGCTGAAAAGTCTGCTGCAAAATGGAAAAAGCTTGCATCAAACGTTCTTCCCTTGCATGGCTACCGTTTAACATCACTGGCACGAAAGGATGCACTGACCATTGAAGGCCTGTATTTTGTTGTACCATGTAGGTACAGTATAGCGGGATTTTAAAACGTGCGGCAAGCTTCAATATATTGGTTCGCCAATAAAAGAAATGATCTGAAAATGGTACAGCCAATCGTCCTCTTTGATCATAATCATGTCGCTGGCCTTCATTCGCGTCCAGAAATACAATGACCAATCTTCCATTACTTACAGCTGAAAGTATCCGTTTCAATGCACTGGCATTATTTGCATCTATAGATCCGAAGTGGTCGGCATGAATTCCGGCTCCCTGCAGTTCCTCGCCATAGTAATCCGCTTCCCTTTTCAGGATTTCTGCGGATGCAAGCAATGTAAGCTTATAACCTAACCGCAGCAATATTTTGGGCAGTAATCTATAGGGTCCGTAATGAAAGGTAATGAGTACGGCCCCATGTGAAAGCCGTTCAATATCCCTAAAATCCAGATCAGTCAATTCATTCAGGGAAAACTGCCTGTAAAGCTGCTGAAAACCTTCCCGATTTTTTAACCAGGTGGTATAATTGCTCCATAGCTGTGCTGCCGGTTTATCGGCAAAAAACTGTCTGACATTGGCCAGCCACATGAGCCGATGTAAATCATTAATTTGTTGTGCTTCCATCGTTTAAATCTTATCGAAATCATTCAATTAATTTTAAGCCTAGAGAGGATGTGTTCCTCTCTAGCACGGAATAGATCCGTTTTTACTGCTTAAAATGATTCGGGCCAACATTTGTCGTCACCCAGATCAATCAATGGTGGGTCTTCGGAAAAGAACTCCAGGATAGAGCTTCCTTCGAAGACAACAGGTTCCATTGCTTCAATTTCGATTTCCATATTGTTTTTGCTTTTAAACCTGTAACCATCCGAGTCAGGTCATTCTCGTTGCCTTTTGCAGGCGTTATTTAATCCCATTACTGGCCAGCAAGACAAATATGAAAATTACCTTTTAATCAAAAAATAATTGGGAAATAAAGTCATTATAAGGGGACGGATGGGATTTTAACCAAGGCTCGGATGCAAAAATCCATTGTTCATCCCTTCAATAGATATATTTATCCCTATCAATTGCCTTTATTTCCCAAAAATTGACATCAACAGCATAGTTTAATAAATTGTCGGCTTATTTAAAAAAATCAAAAACAGCCAACCACTTAATTATGAACAAAAGTAAAGAAGACCTGCTCGATTCCTTTTTTAGGGATATCCACCCACAATGGCAAGCCGAGATCCCCGAACTATCAACCGTATTTGAAGAAGAGCGTTTTAGCCCAGGAGAACGACTAATCAACGATTGGGGTGAGCTCTATCTGATCGTTGATGGAATCTTTGGGAAATATGAGAAGACCTGTCCCGTGCGCTATGCCCTAGCTGGCGAATCGTTGATGATCCCCAATCATAAACACCGCTATCAGTTTATCGCGTTGAGTGATTGTCGTACATACCGTACCTCGCTCCGGCAACTGGAAGAAATCAATGCGCATAACCCGAAAGTCTTTTATCTGTATGCCAATCTCAGGGACAAGCAGGAGACCTATCTGGACTATCGGCATAAGTTGTTATCGTTGAACAATCAGGATAAATACGACTTTGTCTTTGACAAATATCCCGATCTTAGAAGCTATGTGAAGCATCATGAATTGGCCCTGTTTATGGGAATCAGCAGCGAGCTGCTCCGTCGGCTCTTGCGGGATCATGATTGCTAATAGCCCAATTTTTTGGGTATCCCGTCAAAATCTTTCGTCACTGTTAGTGCAAAACTTAGTCTTTAAAATCCCAATATTGACAAGATGCTGCTCTAGAACTTTGTAATAGCAGCTCGGATAAAGCAAAGCAATGCCATTCAGCTTAATCGAGGAAAGTAATATGTACAGGTGAAGCTTGATCCGAAAAGCCCCAATAAAAAACAAGGTTATGAAACAACACAAAAGAAAATTTGCCCTATTCCCGCGATGCCGGTAAGCAGCAAGACTACCCAGGAAATCCAACTGTTATTGGCAGGCGGTTCCGCAGCAAACAAAAAGAAACAACAACACAAATTACTTATTTAAAGCACATAAGTGCATAAAAAATATGATTACATTAAAAAACACGCGACTACTTGTCGCCACATTATTCGCATTATTTGTAGGAGCTTTTTTCGTCGTTAAAGCAATGAACAAAAAAGAAGCCCCTACTGCCAAGAAACTTGTAGAATATGTTTATTTTCAATTTGATAGCTCCGGCCAACCGATGCCGATTGCTGATCCAGATCAAAATAAACATGAGGAAGGGAGTAACCCCTATAATTGTCCAAATCTTTCAGGTCCGATATGTAGTTCAGGCTACGCAGAGTCCGACCTCGAACAAGATACAAACGGAGATTGGGTTCCGAAATCTACAGCTACACCACACGATATAAGACGTTACTCCAATTAATTTCAGCTGTAGAATTTTCAAGATTGAGCTCCTAGATAGTCGTATCTAGGAGCTTTATTTTTATCGTTTATTCTGGGGAGTGCCCGTAGGATACTGTGTTTCTGTCGGGATCAGAAATGTGTAGCAGGAACTATTAGGTTTAAGTTCATACCTCTTACCGCCAAAATCACGATACATCGTTCTAGCATAGTTAGGATCTTGATTTAACCTTCTTAGATCAGACCAGGTGACGCCCCTTAGCACGAGTTCCCGCCTCCTTTCACTTATAATTTCTGACAGCAGCTGATTGTCAGCTATGTCCAGTGTTTTATATTGACCTTTTACAAACCGATTCATCCGCAATCTTTCCAAACTCTGCCGTGCCTGTACATAGTCACCTTCTCTCGCACTACATTCTGCATCGATCAATAGATTTTCCGCGGTAGTCAAACCACCGAATAGCCCGTTCCCAGCACTATAGCTTCCAATAAAAGCTCCCTTTGGCGAAAAGTATAATTGCTTTCGGAGATCGTTATTCTGATATAATCCATAAAGATTTTCACTAACGATCCCCTCCCAGTTGACAACGCTGTTGATCATGTTGATGTGAAAAATAACTTCATCATTTAGCACCGGCATCGGATACTCCAATTTCTTATCGACAGCATTAAAGTCCAATATTTTATTATTCAATGCTATTGATCTGCGTGCATTCTCCCCTGCCTTTTCGTACGCTCCCATCACCAGATGTATCTTAGCCAATAAAGCATATGCAGCCGCCTTTGATGGCCTCGTTTTGTATAGCGGGATATTAGGCAATAGTTCCGATGCTTTTTCCGCATCCTCAATGATTATTTTGTACGTTTCCGCTAAGCTAGGTCGTATAAAAGGTAAGCTGATATCACTCGTCAAGCGCATGGGCAGCCCCAAATCGGATGCTGCATTCGGTCCATAAGGAACAGCATAGATCTGTGCAAGATGAAAATAGATGTAGGCACGAAAGAAAAGAGCGCTTCCCTCGACATTATCGGCCGCAACTGTATGTTGCGCCCCAATTTTCTTAAGGTTATCCAATACAATATTGCTATACATGACTGTCTTATAGGGCAACATCCAGTTCAGTACTGTCTGTTCATCGTCCATATATTCAGGTGCCCAAAGATATAAGTCTCTTAATACCTGTTGAAATCTGTTCACCCGGTCATCGGGAAAATAAAAATCATCGGTCGAAGATTCTCCGAGAACGGGCAGCGGCGCACCGCCGCTTACCGTTGCACCGTTCATCACCACGGTATTATCCATTAATGCCTGCATATCTTCGATTGTTTCAGGAACAACAAGCCCGTTATTATTGATTTCTTCAAAGAAACCTTTGCTACAGCTCGTTAATGCTAAAAGCAAAAAAATCAATAGGATCTTGAAGTTAATAGGATATTTTTTCATCGTTCTTTAATTAAGTTAAAAAGTTAGATTTAGTCCCAACGTAAAGCTTTTTTGAGGTCTGATTGCATTCTCATAAAAGGGATCCAAGCCTCTCGAATTGGCTAGCCATAGGTATCCCAGGTTAGAAACATAGCCTTTCAACACTAGCGACTTTATGCCATACCTTTTCAGGAGTTCAGGTCGTACGGTGTAGTCTAGATAAACATCATGCAATGCGATATAATCTGCTTTCTCCACCAAAGCTGAGCTACCGATATAAAAAGAAGTTGCATTTCCATTGAATGGATATACCAATGCAGGTACATCCGTCCGTTTTTCATCACCAGGTTGCTGCCACCGATCGGCATAGTCAGCATGCCCCGCCCAACTTGTTGCCATCATACCATAAGATATACTAGAGCGTTTGAAATAACTTCCAAACCGATAGTCAAGATTAAAAGTCAGTGACAAATCACCGTACCGCAATGTATTCGTCAATGCACCAAATACCGTCGCTTTTGCTGGTCCATGATAGGCTAATGTCCCGACAGGTGCATTCATTATTTTGCTATACTCGTTAGAAATTTCTCCGTCAAGATACCCCCTTGGCATTCCATTTTCAGGATCTAACCCTGCCCATTGATAACCGAACACCGTATATACCGGATACCCGATCAATGGCGTTACGGCGTTATTGGAGTTGATGTAACTCTGCGCGGTTGTAGATTGGCTATAATATTCTTTCACTTTGGAGTGGTTGACACTAAAGACAATTGTACTTTCCCAACCAAATTTCGGTTGACGGATATTGACCGTATTTAAGGTCAAATCCACGCCATTACCGGTAGTAGTGGCAACATTACCAAGAAAGACACTTTTGCCCGACAGGTTTCCCAGCCCTGTGGTGGGGTCGATATCGCTATTGCTCAAAAGATCGGTATTCCGTTTTGCATAATACTCGAGCGATCCCGAAAGTCGATTTTTAAAAAATCCAAAGTCCAGTCCCAAATTGAGTAGTCTATTTTTTTCCCAACGAAGTGATTCATTGGGCGGATTCTGCACATCGGCCCTTGGGGCATTGGTTAGATAAGCATTCGAAAGCGTAATGGTTGTAATTCCAACCGCATCACCAACATTCCCACTATAGCCGAACGTAGACCTTAGGCTCAATTTATTTACCCAATCCGTTTTGAACCAGTCCTCCTGATGAATATGCCATAAACCACCCACTGACCATAACGGTACCTTTCGATTATTCGTCTTAACACCAAATAAGTTGGATTGATCGACACGAGCACTACCAGAAAGGCTATACCTCCCTTTATAAGTATAGGCTAGATTGCCAAAATACGAGAAGAATCGAGTCGTCGTGGAGGTCATACTGACACCATAAGGAATATTGCCACTCCCGCTTGCATCGTAATATTTATAACGCGTCACATAATCCACAGGTACACTTACTAGACCTCGCTCCGCATAGCCATAGGCGATATTACTATGGCCGACAATCTTATTCTCCCGCACTTCCATACCCAGCATGGCGTCTAGATGATGGTTTGTAGCAAAACTACGCTCAAAGTTAGCCTGTATGCGCCCCTGCTGGCTCCTTTGCTCGTCTGCCTCGGTCTGCAAAATATCACCTATAGGAACTGGAAATGAAACCGTTCCAGACGCACCGACCTGCGCAAAGCGGTTGATCAAATTGCGTACATCGTATGAATTTCGATCCCTTAGCGTTTGCTGATTGCCGACCCGTTTTTGATACTGGTAGTTGGCAACAAGAGACACTCCCTCGATGGGACGGTACAGCAGCGAAGGATTAAATAAATACTCCGTAGACTTGTTAGTAGCATTGCTTGTATTGTGATAAATCTCATCCAAAGGTGTGAACGTCCAATCCAAGAGCCCTTTCTTCATCGCACTTTCCTTAAACGTATCGCGCAGGCCATTCGGTAATGGTAAATAAGAACCATCCTCAGCGGCCAACTCGGCATAGGGATATAAAAATTTACCCGATCCCAGCGAGAAACTTGTTAAGTCATTTAATGTCGATGGATATAAATTGGTTAGGGTCTTCTGGCTAAACACAATATTACTCGTCAATTCCAACTTTTTACCCAATTGGTAGCTCGTATTAGAACGAATGGAAAAGCGATTGTTGGAATTCTTCACCTTATCCTCCTTATTATGGTCATAATTGGCAGAAAGGAAATAGCGAAGTGCATTATTGCCACCCCTAATATTTATACCATATTGCTGAACCAATTTATTGGTATAAAGATACCTTTCGACATCATCACGCACGTCTATTTTCCTTAACCTATCTATCCGCGAGGAAGCAGTCTGGGCATCAACTAAGCCATTACGCAGGAGAACCAGTGTTTCGACAACAGGCGTCTGTGCGACTGGATATGGCCGAGTCAATTGACTATCGTAGTATCCTTTGTTGAACAGCATCGTTTCAAAATCAATAAAATCTGAGCTTGATATGCGTTTTAACCGATAAAGGTCTGGCTTTGGTGTATAGGCTAAAGAGCTATTGAAACTGACTGTAGGACGATCATTTGCTTTCCCTGATTTGGTTCGAATGACCACAACACCATTCCCAGCCCTAGCCCCCCATATCGAAGAGGCCGCAGCATCTTTTAACACTGTAATGCTCTCAATATCATTCGAATTGATCAGGGTAATATCGCCATCATAAGCCATATTATCCAATATATACAAGGGCTGATCGTTGGAAAAGATCGTATTACGCCCACGTATATTCATTTTCGGCGTCACGTTTGAAGAGACATTGGGTACATCGAAACGTATCGATGCCACACGACCGTTCAGCTGTTCCAGTACGTTCTGATGGATCCTTCGATCGATCTGACTTCGCCCCACAAGTTCAAATGAGCCCGTCACCCGTTCACGCGGTTTGATCTGGTAGCCTGTAGAAACAGTCGCTTCTTCAAGCCTAAGTTCCTTTGGTGCTAATTCAACAGTGAGGTACTTTCCAACACCATTGTCGTTGATGGCTTTTGTTTCATACCCCAGTATACTAAACACAACAGCTTTTTTAGGAGCAGATTGGTATTGGATCTGAAATTCCCCTTTTTGATCAGTCGTAGCATTCCGACCGGTAGCGATATCGCGAATGGATACAGCAGCTATTCCCTTTTTTGTAAGGCTGTCGATCACCTTCCCTTTAAAAATATAGACGTTTTGCTGCCCCTGCACAAATGCAAGCGGTAAGGTCAAAAAGGTAAAAAGTAAAATCAGGTTTATATTCGGTTTTAAAATTTTCATAGTTTTCTGATAATTAGTTGTTTCACCCTATTCATTTCGATGGTTGCAGTGATACCATACCTTTTAAGCCAGCGGTTCATTTCTTTGAGCGATTTAAACTGCCATTCTTTTTTTTCATCAAAAAGAACATTTGTCTTTGCAGGCATCGCATAGATACCTCTTTCGCGATCCATATTGATGGAATAGATCAATCCCCGAAGTGACATACGTTGCTTGTCCAGTACCACAGGGTGATTAAATTCCAGATCTTGGGTCGCATTTTTTCGAGCATCTGTTGTTTCACCAAATACAAGTGTCGGTATATCGCGAGTGACGGTATCTGCAGTCCAGCCGAAATAAGACTCTAGGTCAGATTTTACCTTGGCACGAAGCCTATCTTCTGCATCGGCAGGAAAAATCAATTCATAGGTAAGCACCGAGTCCATCAATTTTTGTTGATCAGAAGGATATATAATCTGGTTATTGGCATACATCGCTGCTTCCGGATAAACAGCCACCCAACTATTCATAAAAACATTATTTACCATCTTTAGGATAGTCCGGTTTCTCAAACTATCGTGCGACAATAAGTACATGGAAGGTATCCCATCTAATAATCCAGAAAAGATGGATCTACTTTTAAAATTATTCTCAGGGCCATTAAGATCATTGACAAATAATGGATACCTTGGGTTAAAATTGAGGTCGTCATATTTCATTTTTATCAGCACATCGCGACCATTTAGCATATCATTTAAATTTTTCCTATTGATATATTCCGGAAAAGTGATTGCTTTTACCTTATTATCAGCTATAATAACGACATGAGGTAAAATCTTTCTAGGGAAATATGCGCCAATTCCAGTCGTATCATTGTCTCCGAGCACATTCGTAGATCTTAGGACGATCTCTTTATCCTGCATCCAGGGAATTACCTTTTTGGAAGGATCGTTACTTACTGGTACGATCGATAGTCTACCATTGAATTCAGCATTCAAAGAATCAACCTTTGGAAACAGTTTGATACAGCTTTTGCACCAAGTATTCCAAAAGTCTAGGATTAATAATTTCTGATTTTTATAGTCTGCTAATGTACCAGTTGCATTTTGCGCTGTAGTATTAATAAATTCGAGCGGCATATTCCACAGCTCCTCAGGTATGGTATCTCCTATCTTGAGCGGGATAATTTTAGCCAACCCTTCCGCCCCGCTGTCCTTGCGGGGCGTCTGAGCTGATAAACTAAACATATGAAAACTGAACATCATAAGGAACAGGATTAGAATTGTCCTTATGCTAAACATTCCCTTTACGCTCATTGGCATCGGCACAGGGGTACATGCCGACATTATTTGCCTCAAGCTATATACTATACAATTGAAGGGGTACTTTTTATCCCATGCATTTTGCACTTTTTTTAAATTATTTTTTATGGCAACTTTTATAGCTGCCAGATAGGCTACCTTATCCAATAAGGCAGACATACGATTTGATCTGTTTGTCATGTGCTTATTGTTAAGGTTAGTCTGCTATGCGTTCAAAAAGATCATGAATCCTTTTCGTGATCGAGAGTTCTTGCCTACTGATCTGGGTGGTCTCCGCATCGGAAATATCGATGTTATCGATTGCAACGGGATTGGTATGTGCCATAAAATAGGCGACCAGTAAACGAAACAAATCCGCTGAAAAAACTTGTTTATGGCTGACCACATAGATTTCGTTCATGTAGTTCGTATCCGTGTGATTTTTTAATAATAGATTGATTGTATTCTGAATACTTATGAGGTCATACTTTTCCCAGAAGTCGGTAATCTTTTGAGCGGGATCATATCCCGTATCATGGATTTCATAGAGTGCCAGCTCTAACGCTAGCACATTTGAATATTTTTGGTTCATTTTATAGGTTCAATAAAGATGACTTGAGCCAACCCGTCCTAGCAAAACGAGCATAGCTACCCCATTTGCAAAAAATTGCATTAAAAAAGGGTTGTCATTTGCAGCATTTTCTAAAAACTGCTTGTACAACAAGAAAAAATTAACAGATCCGCAAAGTGCCCTCAAATTGGTTACAAGTCATCATTAGGGGTCGTTATGGCGCTTCCTCTCGGAAAGAAATAAAAACCCGACCTATTTAGTATAGAATAACAATACAAAATTATAGTATTTAATTTTGTTGTTTAAAAATAAAAGTGCTACATTTAAGGTGTCTTAAGGCTCGAAAGAGCAATTTTATTAATTACACAAAATTAAGGGTGTAGTGTTATGAATACAGATCGGGAAAACCTAGTCTAAGGGCCTCTCTAGTTTACACCTTTTCGGCACAAGCTATTAAGCGGATGCCGCTATACCCTATTTTGGTTTTATATTTTTTAACTGATTATTCAGGTCCTCGAATAATCTTACTTATTAAAATTGAGTAGCGAAACCGAATGCTAACCTCCTTGAGGTGAGCGCAGGGTTCTTGGCGGTCTTTGAATCGTTTTATCATAATCATTTTTGGTTATAAAAACGATGGCACTCGAAAAGTTTAAGGAAGCTCAGATTGATAGAAACCAATATGGCGAACCTTGCTGCTTATATGGTTGAGGGAAACCGGCAGGAAACCCTTTGGCAGTATAATCTACAAGAGATTTTTCTGCTTCACCTCCAAAAAGACTGATGCAAAGCTCGCCCTATTGGCTATTAAATATCGGTAAAGATAAAAATAATCCAATAGAATGGCGAACTCGCAGTCTTCTCGCAGGTAAAATTTTGCCGGTTTTCTCAAACGAGAGACATCGTTAGTGTAGGACTGCTCCCACACTTGTTGTCGCATTTATTATAAAGCAAATATAAACAATCATTTCCATTTTTCAAAACAATATTAAAAAATGGAAGTCACTCTATTTAAACAATATGGATATACCTTTTATTTTCTTAAAAAATGTTGAAACTGCAAGAGAGCATTTAGGTCTTTCTGCGACCGATATCGACAACTTGCTTAAACAATATGATATCAAATACTCTTCCTTAAAGAAAAAAGTGTCGTTAGAAGCTGCTTACTATATATCTAAAATATTTAACAGAGTTATTGAAGATTTTATTGATGACAATTTTAATCCATTTGAGCTAAATACAGTTAACATTAAAACGCAACAATATATACAACATAATTCAACAAATGAAAAACCCAATGTAATCTCCAGTTTTATAAATGCATACGTTATTATCATTATAAAAAATCTCCCAAAGGGTACTCGATTTGTCAATTCCGACATAATTCCTAAACTGCCGCCAGTTCTAAATTTGGAAACTTCTATCGATTGGACGAGTGGTTTATTAAAGGGATTAGTAAAGAACACTAATACTTTTAGGAAATCTGCAAATGATAAAGACCCAAGAAATCGCGGTGAGGCCATTTATGAGTTAAAGATGGAAGTACCTGAGCACACGATAAGGAAAGCAATTAAGAAAGTGGATACTCTATGGCTAAAAGATTTTGAAAGCAAAAATACCTTAACCAATAAACTATAACTATGTTCTCATTCGGATTATTCATGTACCTCATATACGGAGGATTTATTGCAATCTGTCTTTACGGACTGTACCTGGTTCTTTCAAATCTCCTTGACAGATACCTAATCGCCAAACGAGATCACACCGCGGCTTTACGCGAGCAAAATGATATTTTAAGAGATATTATAAAATCTGTTAAGCCTAGCGACGACAATACTCCTCCCACTACTATTTAAGTTTATTTAATATTTAATGAATTACGTTGTCATCACTGAAAATAACGTTTCCGAATGGAAGGATAACACAGGAAGAGAATATCACTTCCCAAAACGCTATTTAAAATATCTAAAAAAAGGAACTGTTATCGTTTACTATAAAGGTCGAATGAAGGATTCCTCATTCGCTTCAAAGCGAATGTCTCGTGATCCTCATTATTTTGGGATCGCGGAAATTGGAGAAGTTAAGCGGGATAATGATTCTGAGAAAAATGATTACTATGCTGAAATTATAAATTTTAAGCCTTTCTCCTATCCTGTACTTGCTAAACAAAATAGTCAATTTATTGAAAAGATTCCTGCTTCAAGACTTCAAAATTATTGGCGCGATGGCGTTAGACCGGTCGATGAAGAAACATTTAAAAACATAATCGCTCTGTCAGATCTAAACAATTTCAACGCAACGAATGATAGTGAGCAAGAGATCTCTGAATCCTATACCAGCTCAGAAGGTAAACTTAAATTGGTTTACTCTACAAAATATGAAAGAGACATTAAACTTCGTGAAAAAGCCATAGAAATACATGGATTAAATTGCATGGGCTGTGGTTTTAATTTCGAGAAAGCTTATGGCGAATGGGGTGCAGGATTTATCCACGTACACCACACTAAGCCCCTATCAAATGGTGAAGGTGAACGCGAGGTTAATCCTCTAATAGATATGATCGTGCTTTGTCCCAACTGCCATTCCATGATTCACAGACGACGAAATAAGACATTGAGTTTGGATGAATTACTACAATTATTAAAGACTAAAACTATTAACTAACTGATCATGAATATAATTAAAGTGGTTTGTGGGATTATATTCAAAGATGATCTTGTTCTGATTTGTCGACGGAAACCAGAAAAATCTTTAGGTGGCTATTGGGAATTTCCTGGAGGCAAGATTGAAGATAGCGAATCTTATGAAGAATCTTTACTTCGGGAATTGATTGAAGAACTCAACTTGAAGGTCGAAATCAAACAGCGCTTTTTCGAAACTGTCTATCACTACGATGACGGTGCTATCGAATTGATTTCTTTCATCTGCGAGACTAAAAATATAGCTACAGAGTCCACAGATCATGATCAGCTTGAATGGGTGAAAGTTAGTGATCTATTAAATTGGAAGCTCGCTCCTGCCGATATTCCGATTGCAAATGCTTTGAATAAAAACTTCCACAATCTTTAAGAAGAAAGAAGAAAACAGTAATTGCTGGCACTGGATTTGGAAAAACAACGACCTTACTGTAATCTCACCCTAACTTGCAATATCCAAAACTAAATAATTCCAATCGAATTTGTTGTTATTATCTCGTTGGAAAGTTAGGAAATTCTCCTGTTTCACATATTTCAATAAAAATTCCACAGATGTAATTTGCCCTAGCGAAAAATGTTCTATTACAAAAATGGTCAATTAATAATTTGAAACATATGTGTCCTAAATAAATTT